>JAZUGG010000001.1:0-4429 GCA_045641105.1 Ruminococcus sp.
GAACCGACAGGTGAGACACAGAGTCCCCCTAAGAAGCAGTAAACCGAGCGAAGCAACGGTTTACGGACTGTCCGCAGTCATATACCTCGGCTTGACCGACGAAAAAGCTTTAATCTATAAAAGTAAATGCTGTTGCCATGAAATAAATATGAAAAAGACTTGAAAAATATATCATGTTTATGGTATAATAAAATAAATAGTATTTGAAATATCTGTAAAAAATTCTTTGTATATTTTATATAAATACAATGGGAGGGCTACATGAAACAGTTGCATTTTGATTATTCCACAGACGAACAATTCACAGCAGAACTTGATGCCGCACAGAATGAATTCAATACGGCGAAAAGCTTTTACTTCCAGATATTTTCATCGGTTCTTGAAATTACAATGCTTGAAAGTGCAGTATCTGTCCTGAGAAACAGATTTTCAGGCTGTGTATGCATTGCCAATTCGACCGCAGGCAATATCATAGATTCCGATGAGGCAGGCACGGTCACTGTTATTGCAAATATTTTTGAGTATGAGACCTCACGCTTTGATGTACTCCAGTATAAATTCGGTACTCTTAAACTTGAGGAGATAGCTGAAAAGATAAAGCTTGAAGCCGCTGCAAGACCGTGGGTGAAAGCTGTTGAGATATATTATACCGTACCAAAAAAGTCAACGTCATATATCTGTGATAATCTTACAGGGCTTGATGTGAATATAAAAGTTTTTGGTGCGATAGTATGCAGTTCTGATATCACAAGCGCCGATTCTTTCATATATTCCACAGTCGGCGGATATTCGGAAAACGGTCTGCTCTGTCTGTTCTTAGGCGGAGATGATATGTATGTTGATTCAATAAAGATAAGCGGCTGGAAATCCATCGGCAGAACATTCCGTGTAACACGCTCTGACGGCAGTATTCTGAAGGAACTTGACGGTATGCCTGCATATGATGTTTACAAGAAATATCTCAATATCTGCAATGATGAGAATTTCTTCATAAATGCCCTTGATTTCCCGATAATGTATGAGCATAACAATACCACTATCGTAAGGGCATCCGCTTCAAGCAATGATGACGGTTCGCTCAATATGTCGGCAAATGTTGACGAAGGCTCGATAGTAAGGCTTTCATACGGCGAACCGCAGATGATAATTGAGAGCATTCACGACAAGGGTATGACTATCAGAGAGTTTCAGCCTGATGTAATGCATATTTTCTCATGTGCCGCACGTAAGGCATTCTGGGCGACATATACTCCTACATATGAGCTGGGTTCTCTGAGATCGATATGCAGCAGTTCAGGATTTTTCTCACATGGTGAATTCCTGCGTGAAAAGGGATTTGTCAATCAGCATAATCTCACACTTGTCATAGGCTCGATACGTGAAGGCGAAAAGGAAACCGCCATATTCCAGAAGCCGATCGGTGAAGAAGAAAAGATTACGAATACGAAGCTTCCTCTTGCAACACGCATGGCTACGTTTATCCGAGAGACATCATATGAACTTGAGCAGATAAACAGCCGCCTTGAAGTCATGAATCAGCAGCTTCAGGGATTTGCCACAACAGATGCGCTGACAGGTCTTGATAATCGGCTTGCATTTGATGATATGCTCAAGGCGATAGAGTCGGAAAGCGTTATCATGGATAACTGGACAATGTATATGTTTGATGTCAACGGCTTGAAATATGTAAATGATACTTTCGGACATTTTGCAGGCGATGAGCTGATAAGGTCAGCCGCAAATGTTCTTGTAAAGACGTTCGGCATAAACGGCAACTGTTATCGTATCGGCGGAGATGAATTTGTTGTTCTCATAAATACATCTTATTCAATAATGCGTGAACTGGAAAAGAAGATGCAGAATATTATTGATGAGCATAATAAATCAGCAATATATCATCTGTCAATTGCAATTGGCAAAAGCCGTCTTATTGATGACAATAAAAAGCGCAAATCAATCTCTGATTGGA
This sequence comes from Ruminococcus sp., assembly GCA_045641105.1. Classification (GTDB taxonomy): domain Bacteria; phylum Bacillota; class Clostridia; order Oscillospirales; family Ruminococcaceae; genus Ruminococcus. The sequence continues at coordinate 1,970 of JAZUGG010000001.1, forward strand.
AAATGGAAGCCGACCTCAGTATGTACCGAAATAAAGCTACATTCCACAGAAGTCAGCGTTCAGGAAAAGACGAAAATCTCAAACAGCTCATCTCATGTCTTATCACTGTTGAGGAGGCTAAGGATTCATATACAGCCTATCATTCTGACCGTGTGTGCAGTCTGTCGGGACTTATCGCAAGAAAAATGGGGCTTACAGAGGAAACTATCAGCATGATATCCGATGCCGCAGCGCTTCACGATATCGGAAAAGTCGGTATAAGTGATGCAATTCTGCTGAAACCCGGAAGGCTTACGGATGAGGAATTTGACAAGATAAAGGAGCATCCTGTAATAGGCGCAAAGATACTGATGAAATCGAATTATATGCAGGAGTTCGTTCAGATAGTGATGCATCATCATGAGAGATATGACGGCAAGGGCTATCCTGACGGTGTTTCGGGAATAGAGATACCGCTCGGTTCAAGAATCATAGCAATTGCCGATTCGATCGATGCAATGACGAGCCGCAGGATATACCGTGATGCATTGCCTCTTGGCGTATGCCGTGAGGAGATAATCAAAAATAAGGGTAAAATGTATGATCCTGCAATTGTGGCTATTGTCATTGAGTACTGGAATGAGATCGAGAAGATAGTTATGACCAATCCCAAAAATTTATTTAAGAAATAAGATTTGCACCGCATATTTTTTTGTGCGGTGCGTAATTTTGGAGGAATAAACATGAATTTCATTAAAACAGCTTCGGCTGCAATTTTGTCATCGTTACTTGTTTTAGGCGGTTTTCAGCCTGAAATTTCAGCCGCATATGCCGCTGAAATAAAAGGAGATGTGAATGGTGACGGCATATTTGATGCAAAAGATGCTGAACTTATGCAGAAATGGCTGCTTTCTTCGCCTGATGCCGTTCCTGCGGATAAAGGGGATATGAACGGTGATGATTCTGCTGACGTTTTTGACCTTATGATAATGAAGCAGATGCTTTTGTATGGCACTCCTGATGAGGGGGAACTTATCGAAGCGCCTGTAAATCTTTTTAATACATCGCTTCCGTCAGTCGGAAATGCGAAAATGCTCATGGTATATGTCGATTTTGCTGACGTGAAGTATACTTCAGATGCATATTCCGAAGAATTTATGGAGAATGAACTTTTCGGTGAAGGAACAGGGAAAACTCCTTATGAAAGCGTTTCAACATGGTTTGAGCGTTCATCTTTCGGCAATCTGCATATCGACGGAGATGTTTATCATTATACGTGCAGCGGAAATATGAGTGACTACATGGAAGAAGAATACGAGTACGAAGATTTTGCAATGGAGGTACTGAAGGGGCTTGATCCGCAGATCGATTTCAGCGACTATGACGAAAATAATGACGGTGTAATTGATGCTGTTGCATTTACTGTTCCCCTTGACAATGCAGATGACAATACAAAGGATTTCTGGTACGGCAACACCTCAACATGGTATGACAATCCGTATTTCAGAGTTGATAATATGCGTGTGAACAAGTTCATCATCATGGACGTTATGCCTGTCAAAAAGGAGCTTAAATACCTGAAACAGACGCTTATCCATGAAATGGGACACTGCTTGGGACTGCCTGATTATTATCCGTATTATACCGAAGGTGAACGTGAGGGATTCTACGGCGATGCAGGTGATGAGCGTATGGATGATTCCTACGGTGACTTCTGCAGTTACTCGAAACTAATGCTTGGCTGGCTGAAAGATACCGAAATACAGTGGTATTCAGGCAGCGGCACACAGACATTTCTGCTTGATGATGCCTCGCAGAAGGGAAGCTGTCTGATACTTCCGATAAGTTCAGAGGCAGGAGACTATATGTCCGAATATTTCCTTGTTGAATATATAACGAAAAGCGGAAATAATGCCGATATGTATTCAAAAACTGACGGAGTGCGGATTTTCCATATCCAGTCCGAAATTACAAGTGATTTCTGGGGAAATGTATATTTAAGATACAAATCTTATTCAGATGAATACATGGGCGACGACAAGATTAGAGTGGCACGTCTTGTAAATGATAATAACGGTTTCTATAAAACCGGCGATACCGTTCGGTTCGGTACAACTAATTTTGCCGCATATGACAGGAACGGCTACCAGACAATAGATACCGGATATACCATAAAAATAGGCGAAAAAATGAACGGCAAATATGAGATAACCGTCACAAAATAAAAAAGCATACCCGAAGTTATATGCCGAGCTGCTTGGAAAATACTATGAATCCACGGCAACAGCATTTAAAAAAATATACAAGCGGCGAAGCCGCATATTGCGGGGTCAAGGGAGCAGCTCGCTCCCTTGCAGGGGGTGTACGAGGGGTGCGGGTGTCCGGTGGACACCTCTGCGAAGCAGAAGCACCGACCGAACCGACAGGTGAGACACAGAGTCCCCCTAAGAAGCAGTAAACCGAGCGAAGCAACGGTTTACG
>JAZUGG010000002.1:0-6649 GCA_045641105.1 Ruminococcus sp.
TTATAACATAAAATATTATCTGTTGCAAGAAAAAATCCTCCTGCCACAACAGCAAGAGGATTTTCCACGTTTTTATTTTTTGAAATAGTCAGCCATATAATCTTCTATTCTGCTGTACTTATTTGTAGATGAAAGTGCATAGTAAGTAAGGATAGCAGAAGCATCACGGGCATCAACTATTCCGTCTTCATTGATATCAGCAGCTAATTTCTGTTCATTCGTAAATGAAGAACCAATGCTTGTTGATGAATTTGCATATTCCTTCAGAACAGCACTTGCATCACGGGCATCAACGATTTTATCCGCATTGACATCACCATAGTTTATTACAGGCTTTACAGGAACTGTTGTTGTAGTTGTTTGAGTGGTAATTACAGTGGTTGTAGTAACCGGTCTTGACTCAAGTATAACAGTAATATCAGAATTTGCTCTTGAGAAACTTATTTCTTTTTCAGGAAGATAGAATTCATCAGGTACAATTATTACATTTAAAGCGCCTTTCTGTTCTTTAGTTGTGAAAGAATATGCTTTATCTGTTGAAACATATGGGCCAAGATTCTGTTTTCCTGACTTTATTGTAAACTGAACGCCCTCAACTGTCTTGCCTGATTTATCAACGAATTTAACACTGCATTTGTATTCAGGTGAAGTTGTTGTGGTAGTCGTTGTCGTGGTTGTAGTAGTCGTGGTGGTAGTTGTAGTGGTTGTTGTAGTCGTTGTAGTAGTCGTGGTGGTTGTTGTAGTCGTTGTGGTTGTTGTAGATGTTGTCGTCGTAGAAGTTGTTGTCGGCTTTGTGGTAGTTGTAGTAGATGTCGTTGTAGGCTTTGTTGTAGTAGTTGTTGTTGTTGTGGATGTCGTTGTCGGCTTTGTAGTAGTCGTTGTTGTTGTGGATGTTGTTGTCGGCTCTGTAGTAGTTGTTGTGGTAGATGTAGTCGTTGTAGTTGTTTTCTTTTCACCAACAGCAATATATCCGTCGGCATATTCTGCGCCGTTAGCAATAAGTATATTATCATCTGACGGATTCTGCTTTGAATTTATGCCCTTAGTAAAGAACCACGCCTGCATAAGCTGGCCGTCTTCATTATCCTTATTATTTGTGAAAAGGTCACTCATCAGCTTTCTGCTCTGATAGGCTATATCTATCGGGTATACATCTCCGGGCTTTGCATCATCCGGAAGCTGAAGCTGAATTGTAAGGAGATTTCCTGAAACGCCGATATTCTCATCATTTCCTGTGGCAAACACAATACCTTCGGCATCTTTGATCTTTACAATCTGAAGCATACTCATGCCCTCAACTGATTCACCGGCAACAGCAAGCTTCCTTTCATTTACAGGAACAAGAGTAAGTCTGTCATCCCAGAAAATATGGAATCCTGTCGTACAGAACATATTATCAATATTTTCGCCTGAAATGTCAATTTTTACGTTAACGATCTTTCCCGGTGCAGAATCAGCGTCAACTGTTTCCTTGGTCACACTGATAACAGGTTTGGATTTTGCTTTTGTTACATCACCTGAAAAAACATATTCATTAGATCTGTCAGTAATTTCTGCATTTGCGGACAGTAATGCACTGCCGCTCATAATTGAAGAAACGCCGAGACATACACTGCATAAAGCTGAACATACACGTTTGAACATCTGATTGGATTTAATAGTTTTTTTCTTCATTGTATTTTTCTCCTTTTAATGTGTTCTTAAAAAATCAACCTTTTCTTTCTTTTTGAACACAAAATTATGTTTATATTCTACCACAAAATTCCAGAATTTGCAATGTATTTTTATGGATTATGTTATCATTCCTCTTCTTTTTACTATTTGCACAATGTTTGCTTCAAGATTATGTCATTATAGCACAAAATATTTTCATAAAATAAAGACGTTGAAATATGTAAAAGTCTGTGATATAATAATTTTGTAATAGCATTTCGGAGGTGTACCGCATGAAAAAACTTTTTATTATTTTAGGAATACTTGTCACATTAATTGCCGCTGTTCTGATATTTATCAGATTTTATCCGAGTTTCGGCGGTATGCCGTCAAAAGCAGACAGAAAAGCTTATAGTAACCGTACCGAATACTACGACGGGAAAAAGTTCATATATCTCGAAGAATGGGCTGTTGAAAGTCAGGCTGAGGATATCCGTGTATCTTCCAAGGACACATCACCTAAAGATGAACTTCCCGTTGATACGCCTGATTTCAGCATGGCAGACAGCGAAAATGTCATGGTAACATGGTTCGGACATTCATCGGTGCTTATACAGTTTCACGGTATCAATCTGCTGTGTGATCCTGTTTTTTCAGAAAGATGCTCGCCAATGCAGTGGATAGGCCCGAAGCGCTTCACTGAACCTACAGCAGATATTGATGACCTTCCTCATCTTGATGCAGTACTGCTTTCACACGATCATTATGACCACCTTGACCAACAGGCTGTAAAGGAACTTAACAAAAAAACCGACATTTTTATTGTTCCGCTTGGCGTAGAAAATCATCTTGAACGCTGGAAAATCCCCACCGACAAGATACAGACTGTTACATGGTGGGACAAGCTGAATGTTGGAAATATTGAAGTAAACTGCTGTCCGAGCCGCCATTTTACAGGCAGACGGCTTATTGATTCTGATATGACGCAATGGTGCTCATGGGTGATACGTGACGATACATACACTATTTTCGACAGCGGCGACGGTGGATTCGGCGGACATTTTCAGGAAATACACGACCGTTTCGGTGATTTTGATTTTGCTTTAATGGAATGCGGTCAATATAATTCAAACTGGCATCACAGTCACCTGTTCCCCGAAGAATCGGCAAATGCCGCAGATATTGTCAAGGCACGAACAGTTATGCCGATACACTGGGGAGCATTCGTACTCTCAACTCACGGCTGGGATGACTGTCCTGAGCGATTCACCATTCAGGCTGAAAAACTTGGTCTGAATGTTATCACGCCTCATCTCTGCGAGACATTTTCTCCTGATAATTCAGACGAACTCAATGAACGCTGGTGGCGTGACTACAACTAATGAAAGGATGTCGGCTGTGACCGAATTTCAGGAAAAAGATAGCTTTTCACGTTTTCACCCTGTAGTGAATTTCATATATTTTGCACTTGTTATCGGATTTTCGATGATGCTCACTCACCCTGTTTGTCAGGCTGTATCGCTGATTTGCAGTATCACATATGCAGTAAATCTATGCGGATTTCGAGGCGTATGTTTCTGTTTGAAATACGCTCTGCCTATAATTCTGCTGACCGCCATAGTCAACCCCGCATTCAGCCACGCAGGTATCACAATACTGACATACCTGCCAAGCGGCAATCCCCTGACGCTTGAAAGCATACTTTACGGCATTTCATCAGGCTGTATGTTGGGAACTGTTTTAGTGTGGTTCATGTGCTTCAATTCGGTGATAACATCGGATAAATTTGTGTATCTTTTTGGCAGACTTATTCCCTCTTTATCGCTTTTACTAAGCATGATACTGCGGTTTATCCCGAAATTCAAAGAACAGCTCAGAACAGTCAGCAATGCGCAGAAATGCATTGGCAGAGATACAGAAAATGGCAGTATTCTGCACAAACTGAAAAGTACGGTGAAGATTTTTTCTATTACCGTAACATGGTCACTTGAAAATGCTATCGAAACCGCAGACAGCATGAAATGCCGTGGTTATGGACTGAATGGCAGAACTTCATTTTCAATTTATAAATGGGAAGAACGTGACAAAACTGCACTGATATGGCTGATTTTCTGCGGATTCACTGTGATATGCGGTCAGCTTGCAGGCATGACAGATTGGCACTATATTCCAATGACAGGCGGTGCTGATGCAACACCGCTGTCATTTTTTGTACAGGCAGTTTATCTCTTTCTTTGCCTGACACCTGTAATAATCAACATTTCGGAGGCAGCAGCGTGGAAAAAATCAAAATCGAAAATCTGAGTTTTACATATCCCGAACAGAATGAACTTGCTCTTAATAATGTCTGCCTTTCGGTTGAAAATGGCGATTTTTTGCTGATCTGCGGCAAATCAGGCTGTGGAAAGTCAACGCTTCTGCGTCAGATGAAAACCATACTTGCACCTAATGGCACGAGAAATGGTAAAATTCTGATAGACGGCATAAATCTCGATGAAATTGATTTGCGAAATCAGGCATCTGAAATAGGATTTGTACAGCAGTCACCTGAAAATCAGATAGTAACTGATAAAGTATGGCATGAACTTGCATTCGGTCTTGAAAGTCTTGGAGAAAATACACAGGCAATACGCCGGAAAGTTGCGGAAATATCCTCGTTTTTCGGCTTGGAGGACTTGTTTTATCATGATACTGCATCACTTTCAGGCGGTCAGAAACAGCTTGTAAATCTTGCGGCGGTTATGATAATGCAGCCGTCAGTGCTGATTTTAGATGAACCAACAAGTCAGCTTGATCCGATTGCCGCCGCCGATTTTCTTTCTATACTTGGCAAGATAAACCGTGAACTCGGCGTGACGATAATTCTTACAGAGCATCGCCTTGAAGAAGCATTCGCCTGTGCAAACAAAATCGCATATATGGAAAATGGTAAAATCATGCATATTGATACGCCGAAAAAAATCGGGGAAAAGCTTCGTAAAACTGATTATTTTTCCGCAATGCCGGCTGCAATGAGGATATGGGCAGCAGCTCCGAATGACGAGGATTGTCCTGTGACTGTCAGTGAGGGAAGTCACTTTCTCAGCAGATTTGCCGAAAAAAACACTATTGATACATCTTCAATAAACGATGAATTACAGCCGTTTTCTGACATTGCACTGAGTGCAGACAATATATGGTTTCGCTATGAAAAAGACAGCGCAGACATTGTAAAGGGACTTGATTTCTCACTTCATAGAGGAGAATTTTTCGCACTTCTCGGCGGCAACGGCACAGGCAAGACCACTACGCTGAAACTGCTTGCAGGACTTGAAAAGCCATATAGAGGCGATATTGTACGGAATGGAAAAATTGGCGTATTGCCGCAGAATCCACAGGCATTATTTGTGAAAAAAACGGTGTATGATGACTTGCTTGAAATATTTTCGGGTACACATATCTCGGAGGCTGAACAGACGGATAAAGTGCTTAAAGCCGCACAGATTTGCCATATTGATCAGTTCTTCGATCGTCACCCCTATGATCTTTCGGGCGGTGAACAGCAGCGTACCGCACTTGCAAAAATTTTGCTGACTGAGCCTGATATTCTTCTACTTGATGAGCCGACAAAAGGCATGGATTCGCAGTTTAAAGAGGAATTTGCCGAAATTCTGAACGAGCTTCTGGAAAATGGGAAATCAGTTTTCATGGTCAGTCATGACATTGAATTCTGTGCCGAATATGCTGACCGCTGTGCGCTTTTTTTTGACGGCAGTATCACATCAAGCGGTACGCCTCACGAATTTTTTAGTGGCAACAGCTTTTACACTACCTCAGCTAACCGAATGTCACGTCATATTCTGCCGAATGCTGTGACTGTGAATGATGTCGTGAAAGCCTGCGGCGGCAAGATAAAAACCGCAGAAAAAAAGCCGATGATCCGCAAAATGCCGCAGTCATCAGCTAATGCACCGGTAAAAAATGATACCTTAAAAACACCGCTTTGGAGAAAAATTTCTGCGGCTGTTTGCGGCATCATATCACTTGTTATTTTCTTCTACACCGCAAGTATCACTGACCTCACTGAAATAATCACGCCAAACGGCATGACACATCTTGCAGGAAAACAAATGCTGATCTACGGTGCATTGATACTTTCGCTTTTCCTGACGTTTATTCTTATCGGCAAACGCACTGATACACCTGTTTCAGCACAAATCGGTAATAAAACAAAACGTCTTTCAAAACGCACAAGAACAGCCGCCGCAATAATTTTTCTTGCAGTTCCGCTGACGCTGTTTATAGGAGTTTTCTACCTCGGAAGCCGTAAATATAATATCATTTCGCTGTTTATTCTTGCAGAATGTATGCTGCCGTTTTTCGTCATGTTTGAAAAAAAGCGCCCGCAAGCACGGGAAATAGCCGTAATTGCCGCACTTTGCGCCATTGCAATTGCAGGACGTGCCGCATTCTTCATGCTTCCACAGTTCAAACCTGTTATGGCTGTGACGATTATTTCCGGAGTTGCATTCGGCGGTGAGACGGGATTCCTCGTTGGTGCGGTCACAATGCTTGCATCAAATATCCTCTTTTCGCAAGGCCCGTGGACACCATGGCAGATGTTCGCAATGGGCATTGTCGGCTTTCTTGCAGGTGTACTTTTCCGCAGGAGACTGCTTTCCCCATCACGCATCTCACTTGCGGTTTTCGGCGCAGTTTCAGCAATTGTAATCTACGGCGGAATTATGAATCCTGCATCCGCAATTGTCTGGAGCACGGAAAAAATCAGCAAAAATGTACTTCTGACCTACTATATTTCAGGTTTCCCAATGGACTGCATCCACGCTTTTGCAACTGCATTTTTCCTGATGACCGCCGCTGAACCAATGCTTGAAAAACTTGACAGAATAAAAACAAAATATGGCATAATCGATATATAACGCAAAAAAGGCGGATACTTAACGGCGGTACTTATATAGAAGTTTTTACTTTCTATCGGGGCAAACCTTTCTGAGGA
>JAZUGG010000003.1:0-85458 GCA_045641105.1 Ruminococcus sp.
GGGCATCTCTAAAAACCCGTTTTGAGCAAGAAAAAACAGATAGGTACAGTAGGTGCAAGGAAAGCCCTCGAAGGCGTGCTTTCGCACTACGAGAGGGATTGACGCAGCAGATGCTGTGCATAGCTGTTTTTTCTCAGAAGGGGTTTTTAGAGGTGCCCTAAACTTGTTCGCATAGAAAGCAAAAAACATATGCGAACAAGTTCTATACATCCGTGCAGGCGAATAGAATGCTTGTACGGAGGTGTTTTTATGAAAAAATTTTTCAGGCTGTCAGTCATTGGCGCAATTCTCTATTACGCCTACAGATTTAGCGTGGACGGCGGATTTTACAGGTAAAAATAACAGCGGCGCTTATATGTGACGTTGCTCTTTATCGGGGCAAACCTTTCTGAGGAAAGGTTCTTCCCTCAATAAAAAGAGTAAAATTACATATAAGCGCCGCTGTTATTGTTTAGAGGTGCCCTTTATTTTAAGGCAACACCGCACAAAGCACGTCTGACGACTTTGTACGTCATAAACTTGTATCTTTTCCGTCATCTTGTACAGAAATTCTTTGCCATACGACAGTATGCCTGCAAAATTTCTGTACAATCTGACGAAAAATCTAACTGCGTTTCTGCCGCACAATCTTTGTGCGGTGTTGCCTTAAATTATCATCTGGATGGCAGGTGTTGTGCAGACTGCAATTCTGACAGCCTCTGCCGCATGACGGCTTTCCTGAAAGCTTGTTTTTGACAATGCTGATGATTATCATGACGATAACAGCGATAAGTATGATAAGAACGATTACCCATGATTTCATGATATCACTCCTTTACAGGTCTGGCAGTCTTTTTTTCAGGCTTTGCAACAAGATAAGCGCCGAGTATAATGATAAACACCGCAATAATTGAACATATGATAACTGTCGTATTGATGTCACCGCTTATGAGTCTTCCAAGCCAGTAAGCTACAAATGACACTATATAGGCATAAATACACTGGTAACCAATGGCAAATGCAGTCCATTTTCCGTCATTCATTTCACGTTTTATTGCCGCAATTGCCGAAAGGCACGGCGCACAGAGCAGATTGAATGTAAGCATACTGAATGCGGCAGCCTTTGAAAATACCGATCCGAGAATTGCATAAGTGGACACATCTTCCGAATTATAGAGAACTCCAAGAGTTCCTACAATGTTCTCTTTGGCGACGATGCCTGTTATTGATGCAACAGCCGCCTGCCAGTTGCCCCAGCCAATTGGTGCGAATATCCATGCTATGCATTTGCCGATCGTCGCAAGAATTGAGTGTTCAAGCTGATCTTCCGAAAGCATACCGAATTTGCCGTCAACCGTGCCGAAGTAGGTGAGAAACCATACAATAACTGTGCAGAGAAGTATGATAGTGGCGGCTTTCTTGATGAATTCCCAGCCACGCTCCCACATTGAACGGAGCAGATTTTTCAGCGTCGGCATATGATATTCAGGAAGTTCCATTACAAACGGCGCAGGTTCGCCTTTGAACATTTTAGTTTTTTTCAGTATAATGCCTGAAATAATGATAGATGCCATACCGATGAAGTAGGCAGAAACTGCTATCCACGGTGAACCGCCAAAAATTGCACCTGCGATCATTGCGATAAACGGCGTTTTTGCACCGCAGGGAATGAATGTAGTAGTCATAATGGTCATTCTGCGGTCATTTTCACTTTCGATAGTTCGTGAAGCCATTATACCCGGAACACCGCAGCCTGTACCTATCAGAATTGGAATGAATGACTTGCCTGAAAGCCCGAATTTTCGGAAAACACGGTCAAGAATGAATGCGACACGAGACATATATCCGCAGCTTTCGATGAAGCCGAGAAGGAAGAAAAGTACGAGCATCTGCGGTACAAAGCCGAGAACAGAGCCTACGCCTGCCACTATGCCGTCAATTATAACACCGTGAAGCCATGCAGGGCAGTCATCTCCAAGTAAATCGTCGAAAATAACGGGAATGCCCTTTATCCAGATGCCGTAGTCCTGCGGTTTGGGGGCTTCATCAAATTTTTCGAGAATGCTGAGGGATTGTTCGTAATCCCCAACACTTGCAACGTCTACTTTATTGTCGTTTTTGTACGTAAAATAGCCGTTTGCCGGGACACCATTCTCACTGATATAAGTTTCATATCCATTAACTATAAGCTGTGAATTTGTATATTTTTCGGCATTTTCTTCATATTCGGCAGTACCGATGCCGAAAAGGTGCCAGCCCTTTCCGAAAACGCCGTCATTTGCCCAGCGATTTGCCGCAGCGCCTACCGAAATCATGGAAATGTAATAGACCAGAAACATGACAAGCGCAAAAATTGGTAAGCCGAAAACACGGCTTGTTACAAATTTGTCAATTTTATCGGATGTTGAAATGCCGTTCTGATTTTTTCGTTTCAGGCATTTGCCAATGATTGAGGTTATGTAGTTATACCGCTCATTTGTGATGATAGCCTCGGCATCATCGTCCATTTCAAGTTCAACGGCTTTGATATCGTTTTCGATATGTTCAAGCGTTTTCTTCGGTATATTTAGCTGTTCAAGAACTTTTTCATCACGCTCGAATATTTTTATGGCATACCATCTCTGCTGTTCTTCCGGCATATCATGGATAGCCGCTTCTTCAATATGAGCAACAGCGTGTTCTACAGGCCCTGAAAAATTATGCCTCGGAACGGTTTGCACTTTATTCTTCACGGCTTCGATTGCAAGTTCAGCCGCCTCAAACATACCTTCGCCCTTCAGTGCAGAAATTGCGGTCATCTGACAGCCGAGAGCCTTTGACAGTTCGTTCAGGTTAATTTTGTCGCCTTTTTTTGTAACAACGTCCATCATGTTTACGGCGCAGACTACAGGAATACCGATCTCGGTTAATTGTGTTGTCAGATAGAGATTGCGTTCGAGGTTAGTTCCGTCAATTATATTAAGTATTGCATCAGGTCTTTCACCAATAAGGTATTCTCTTGCAACGACTTCTTCAAGGGTATACGGCGAAAGCGAGTAAATACCGGGCAGGTCAGTAATTATCACATCATCGTGCTCTTTAAGATTGCCTTCTTTTTTCTCAACAGTAACTCCGGGCCAGTTGCCGACAAACTGATTTGAACCCGTAAGTGCATTGAAAAGAGTAGTTTTGCCGCAGTTTGGGTTGCCTGCGAGAGCTATTCTGATACTCATTTATTATGCTCCATTTCTGTTAGTATATTCTAACAACATATCATTAAAAAAGCTTTTTACAAAGCTGTTTAATCTGCGGCAGAAAGTAGATTCCACCGCAGAATCAGTATTATAATAAATTATTCGACCTCTATCATAGCTGCATCAGCTTTGCGAAGTGAAAGCTCATAGCCTCTTACAGAGATCTCAAACGGATCGCCGAGAGGAGCAACTTTGCGGATTGTGAGTTCAACGCCCTTTGTTATGCCCATATCCATGATGCGTCGTCTTACAGCGCCTTCACCGCTTAATTTTCTCACGATAACTTTATCACCGATTTTTGCATCTCTTAATGTCATTTTTGTATCCTCCTCGCTGTAATGTCATTTTGCGTTAGTCTTTCCTAACCTGATTTAATTATACAACAAATCCACATATAAGTCAACAGATTTCAAACAGGCAGTAAAATTTCGGACATTTGATTATAAGGTTAGGTCAGTCTAACAAATAATATGTTTAATCTGACAATAAGCAGAAAATGATACATTTCACGATGTTTTTTCCTCTGCGGCAATTGACCTTTTGAAAGCAATGTGTTATAATTACTTTATGTTAATTTATGGAGCTGATAGAATTGATCGATATAAGCAATATACCTTATCTTGGCGAAACGACTGCTGTTACGCAGTCTGAAAGTCTGCATGACAAGGTTGAACAAGCCGAGGGTTTCTTTGAATCTGCGGCTGAATATATCAAAAACGCCATCCCGTCTTTTATTGTTGCCGTTATTGTTCTTGTGCTCGGCATTGTTGTGTCAAAGTTCATCACAAAACTCACAGGAAAGGCGATAGCACGTTCAAATATTGATAATGCGGCAAGTCATTTTCTTGTGTCTCTTGTCCGTGTTCTGCTGTATATTATAGTCATAATCATGGCTTTATCGGTGATAAAAGTTCCGATGTCGTCTATTATTACCATTCTCGGTGCGGCAGGTCTTGCAGTCAGCCTTGCGCTCCAGAACTGCCTTTCAAATCTTTGCGGCGGATTTATAATTCTCTTTTCAAAGCCGTTTTCAGCAGGAGATCTCATTGAAATTGACGGTTCACTTGGAAAAGTTACGTCGATAGGCATACTTTACACTAAAATCATTACATTTGACAGTAAGACAGTGTTCATTCCAAACGGCAAGGTGTCAGATGCCAAAATAATCAACTATACCGAAACGCCTACAAGACGAATCGACCTCTGCTTTCAGATTAGTTACAATGCCGATTTTGACAAGGCAAGAGCGGCGATTCTTGATGTCATATGCGCTGATGTATTGATACTGAAAGAGCCTGCGCCTGTTGTCAGAATGGGGGCACATAATGAGAGTTCCATTTCAATTGATGTGCTTGTCTGGGCGAAGAATGACGATTATTTTACAGCACGGTATAATATGCTGGAAAACGTGAAGCAAGCGTTTGAGGAAAGCGGTGTACAGATACCGTTCCCACAGCTTGATGTGCATATGAAGGATATTGATAATGAGAAAGATCCGCAGAATTAAGCCACGCAGAAAGCCTGCCGCACAGAATAATGCACAGAATGTGCAGACTGCGCCGCAGAAAAAAACAAAAAAGAAGCATACGCTCCTGAAAGTTGTTGCAGTTCTGCTTGTTGTATGGTGGTTCAACAATTTTACGCTTAAAGTTGAACGTTTAGAACTTAAATCACCGAAGATCACTTCAAGTGTCAGAATTGCTGTAATTTCGGATATCCATGCTGACTGCGGAGGCGTTTCATGTGATTCTGTTGCTGATACCGTCATTGAAGAAAAGCCTGATGCTGTTTTTATTATAGGCGATATGTATTCAAGCAACAGCACTCAGGAATCACGGCAGGAACCTGTAGATATGACACGAAAAATCGCTGAAAATGGGCTTAATGTCTATTTTGTCACAGGCGATCATGACTACGATGCAGAAAATATCAAAGCCATGCAGTCAGCAGGGGCACACTGTATGAATTATGCAGAAGAATATCTCGTTATCAACGGTGTGAAAATTCACCTTATGGGTATTGACAATGTGTATTTCAGTCCGACATTCAGTGTGGCAAATGCTTTTTCAAATGATGCGGGCAGCTATAATATTCTGCTTGCTCATATGCCTAATTATGAAAGCTATGCTCAGTTCGGAGCTGACCTTACTATCTGCGGTGATACACACGGAAATATGGCACAGCTTCCCTTTGGCGGCGGTTCGTTTTATGATCCGGCAACTCATGCATGGCTTCCGAAATTAAGGTTCCCCGATATGAAAATTTATGACAAGGGATATTTTGAATATGAAGGCGGCGGAATGTACATTTCGGCAGGTATCGGACTTTCACCTCTGCCTGTGCGTTTTAATAATCGCCCTGAAGTCAATATAATAGAACTTAAACCATCTCAGGAGTGAGAAAATATGTATGATATAGCAGTGATAGGCGGAGGAGCATCGGGATTTGCGGCGGCAGTATCGGCTAAAATGACCTGTCCGCAGGCAAGTGTCGTTATCCTTGAAAAAATGTTCCGTTCAGGCAAAAAACTCGCCGCAACAGGCAACGGAAAATGTAATCTGAGCAACGTGGATATCTCTGAAAAAAATTATCACGGTTCATTCGATGTTATGAGGATAATAGGCAATACTCCCCGTGGAGATGAATATTTCAGCAATGTTTACGGCGTTCTTTGCATGACAGGAAGTGAGGGCAGAAACGGCGGCTTGTATCCAAGAAGCAACAGCGCAAATACTGTTCTGAGCGCAATACGCCTTAAAATCGAGGCTCTCGGTATTGAGGAAAAATGTGATTCTGAGGTCATTGGAATAGTTCAGGAGAAAAAATGCTGGAAACTGCTTTTAAAGAACGGCGAGATACAGTGCAGACGTGTGATAATCGCCTGCGGCGGATATGCAGGCCCTGCATTCGGTACAGACGGCGGAATGCTGAGAATTCTGAAGGATATGGGCTACAAAAGCTCGAAAATTTGTCCTGCGGTCGCTCCGCTGAAAGTGCCTTCGGATAGTGTCAAAGGATTAAAGGGAGTGCGTGTAAAAGGCAGTATTTCGGCTGTCTGCGCCGGAAAGACCGTTCGTACAGAAAGCGGTGAGATACAGTTCAACGAAAACAATATTTCGGGTATCTGTGTGTTCAATCTTGCTTATCTTTTCCAGAAATATGAGGGGAAAATGATGCTCAGGGCTGACCTTTTTCCGCAGTATGACGAGAAAAAGCTGACTGATTATCTGTATGGTACTGTTTTTCGTCAGCGCACGGATTATCCTATGGAGGAACTGCTGACAGGCATTTTCGTCAAAAATCTTGCACAGTTCATTGTGAAAAAAAGCATACAAAAAGGCATGAGCGATAAAATTTCAACACTTAAACGCAGTGATGCAGAAAAAATCGCACATACCATAAAAAATCTTGAATTTGAAGTGACAGGCTGTTCATCATGGCAGAATGCACAGGTGACTATGGGCGGCATTGTCAGCGAATGTGTGGAAAATAAGCTTGAATCCAAACTTCATCACGGCATATATTTCTGCGGCGAGATACTTGATGTCTGCGGAGACTGCGGCGGATATAATCTGCAATGGGCGTGGTCGTCAGGAATATGGGCAGGAAGAAACTGCGCTGAAACATTGAAAGGAGCGGTCAGATGATAAGAGTCAGCAGTATCAGGGTATCGCTCGATGCTGATTTTTCCGATTTAAAGGCACTTGCGGCAGCTAAGCTGAAAATTCCGCAGGACAGGATAAAATCGGTCAGACTTTCAAAAAAATCCGTTGATGCACGTAAAAAATCAGATGTTCATTTTATAATTTCACTTGATATAGAGGCGAAAAGTGAGGACAGACTGCTGAAAACGTTGAAAAATGCCGTTTCAGTGAAATATGAGAAGTATACTGTAAATGCCGTGCCGACGGACTGTGAACGTCCTGTTATCGTGGGATTCGGGCCTGCGGGGATGTTTGCGGCACTCGTTCTTGCAATGTCTGGTGCAAAGCCTATCGTTCTGGAGCGTGGCGGTGATGTCGATTCACGCTGTCAGGCTGTTGACGAATTCAGGAAAAACGGTGTTCTTGATACAGAATGCAATATTCAGTTCGGCGAGGGCGGCGCAGGTACTTTTTCCGACGGCAAGCTGAATACAGGCATCAGTGACAGGCGTATCGGCTGGATTCTTGAGAAATTTGCGGAATTCGGCGCTCCTGACGAGATTCGTTATCTTGCAAAGCCGCATATTGGTACAGACAAGCTGCGGACAGCGGTGAAAAATCTGCGTGAGCGAGTGAAAAGTCTCGGCGGAGAAGTCAGGTTCAACTCTAAATTCTGCGGATATACAGCCGAAAACGGACATATCACACAGGTGACATATACCGACAGTGACGGCAGTCATACGATAGATACTCATAATGTTATCCTTGCCACTGGTCACAGTGCTCGTGATGTTTTTGAGATGCTGTATGAGAAAAATGTTGACCTTTCACAGAAAAATTTTGCAGTAGGCGTTCGTATAGAGCATCTCAGAACAGATATAGACAAGGCTATGTACGGCGATTTTGCAGGTCATCATGCGCTTAAAGCCGCTGATTACAAGCTTGCAGTGCATCTTCCAAACGGCAGAACACTCTATACATTCTGTATGTGTCCGGGCGGTGAAGTCGTTGCGGCTTCATCAGAAAACGGCAGGCTTGCAGTGAACGGCATGAGCTGTTTTGCTCGTGATGCCGAAAATTCCAACAGCGCACTGCTCGTAAATGTGAATACAGACGATTATGGCAGCAGTCACCCTCTTGCCGGAATGTATTTTCAGCGTGACATCGAGGAAAAAGCCTATATTGCAGGCGGTTCGGATTACTCAGCGCCTGTGAATACCGCCGGTGCTTTGCTTGAAGGAAGAACAGCTGACTGTTTCGGCAAGGTCAGACCGTCATATACGCCGAATACAAAATTTGCCGATGTAAACGAATATCTTCCCGATTTCGTGTGCGACTCCATAAGGCTCGGACTGCCTGAAATGGGGAAAAAGATAAAAGGCTTTGATTCGCCTGAGGCAGTCATTACAGGCGTTGAGAGCCGAAGCAGTTCTCCCGTGCGCATAAACAGGGGAGAGGATTTGCAGTCGCTTTCGCTGGGCGGACTTTTCCCGTGCGGTGAGGGCGCAGGATATGCAGGCGGAATTGTTTCAGCCGCAGCTGACGGAATGAAATGTGCTGAAAAAGTAATTGAAAATCTTGGAGGAGGAAGTCTATGAAAATTAACGTAACAGGCGGAGAAATGACAAGGGCAGAAATTGACAAGTATCTCGAACATATCAACAATAAATTCAAAGGCAGACAGATCGAAGGCGTTGACCTGAATATTGACGGCGAATTTGTCGATATCAAGGTTCATTTCAAGGATACCGACTTCCAGAGGGCGTTCAGGTCTGCGGATTATCTGGTCAATGACATGGACAAGCTCAATGATGCAAAACAGAAGGAATTTTCTGAAAAACAGAGGCACAAGGTTTAAGGAGAAATCAATGAATTTAACAAATATTGGCACGGTGAAGGATATCCTTAGCCGTCACGGTTTCAGTTTTTCAAAGGGACTGGGACAGAATTTTATCATAAATCCCGATATTTGCCCTAAAATAGCTGAAATGGGCAATGCAGGCGAGGGCTTCGGCATCATCGAGATAGGCACAGGCATCGGAGTTCTCACCGCCGAACTTGCCAAACGTGCGGAAAAAGTCTGCGCTGTTGAGATCGATACAAGACTGCTTCCGATTCTGGAAGAAACTCTTGCGGATTTTGACAATGTGAAAATTTTCAATGAAGATGTCATGAAGTGTGACCTGAACAGGATAATCCAGGAGGAATTCGGCGGGCTTCGTGCGGCTGTATGCGCCAATCTTCCGTATTATATCACATCGCCTGTTATCATGCTGCTGCTTGAAAGCAGACTGCCTATTGAATCGATAACTGTCATGGTACAGCGTGAAGCGGCACAGCGTCTGTGTGCAAAGGTCGGCACAAGAGAGTCAGGAGCTATTACTGTCGGCGTAAATTACTACGGTACAGTCAAGCAGCTTTTCAACGTTTCCCGTGGCAGCTTCATGCCTGCGCCGAATGTCGATTCCGCTGTAATACGCATCGACCTGAACAGCAGTCACAGGCTTGATGAGGAGAGCGAAAAATTTTTCTTCAAGATAGTCAAAAGCGGATTTTCACAGCGCAGGAAAACTGTTGCAAATGCGCTTTCGTCACTTATGGGTATTGATAAAGAGAATGTTTACTCGGCTCTTGAAAGCATTGGACTACCGCAGACAGCACGTATCGAACAACTTGACATGGAACAGCTCATTGCTTTTTCCACAGCGCTGAGAGCAGATGTTGAAAAACAGCAATAATCATTCAGGGATAAATAACAGCGGTACTCATATAGAGACTTTATGCTTTTTATTGAGGGAAACCCTTTTTCAAAAGGGTTTTCCCCGATAAATAGTACAAACTTCTATATGAGTACCGCCGTTATTTTACACCTGATTTTTGTTTATATAATAACATATATTATCTTGTATATTTGTGAAATAATCCCTGTTTTTAGACAAAAATGTATAATACTGCTCATATGTCATGTGTATATTTGAATAATCTGACAGAATACATGGCAGAAAATATTCTATTAGATAAAAGAAAAAAAGAATAAAATTATATTGACGTATTGGAATAAATATTATATAATAATAGTGTATGAAAATCTGAGAGCCGGCATTGGTTCTCAAATGTCTGGAAGAAGTGATACATTGAAGAATTTGGTTTCTGCTTCTGTGCTGAGTGCTGATATGCTCAACCTTGAAAGCGAAATAAGAAAACTTGAAATGAGCGGCATAGATATGCTGCATTTCGATGTAATGGACGGAATATTCGTGAACAACATCACCTATGGTCTGCCCATTCTGGAGGCTGTCAACAGGACTACAGGTATGTTCCTTGATGTACACCTCATGATTACAGATCCTCTTAAATACGTACCACGATTTGCAGAATGCGGCGCTGACATGATAACATTTCATATCGAAAGCGAAAGCAATGTCATGGAAACAATAGATGCAATAAAAAAATGCGGAGCAAAGGCTGCCATAGCAATAAAGCCTGCAACTCCTGCCGAAGCTGTTTTTGAATATCTGCCATATGTTGACATGGTTCTTGTTATGACCGTTGAACCGGGATTCGGCGGTCAGAGCTTTATTTCTGAAACTACGGAAAAGGTAAGACTTGTCCGCAGCAGGATAAACGAACTCGGACATGATGTAGATGTTCAGGTTGACGGCGGCATTAACGCTGAAACTGCGCCTGTTGTTGTAAATGCAGGTGCAAATATCCTCGTTTCGGGCAGCTATCTTTTCAAAGCGGCTGATATGGCTGAAGCTGCTGCAAAAATAAAGGAGGTCACTCCTTCCGTATGAATCAGAAGAAGGAAAGCCGTATCTGGCTTGATCAAATGATAACACTTCTGCCGCTTGCGCTCATGGCATTTTTCTATTACGGTGCGCATTTTGCCGTGATGGCTGTGATATGTGTTTTTACAGGACTTGCGGCTGAATTTGCGGCACTGCGCCTCATGCACAGGGAATTTACCGCAGATGACCTTATGTGTACTTCCGATGCACTCATCATTGCACTGATGTTTCCTGCGGCTATGGATTATAAGATCGCATTTCTTGCTGTATTGTTCGGTTCTGTCATTGCAAAGAACGTTTTCGGCGGCAGACGGAACATGATCTTTTCGCCTGCGGCTGCGGCATATGTGTTCACGCTGACTTCATGGGGAAGGGAACTGCTTATGTATCCGTCGCCCCATGCACATACAGGTATCTCTGAAAAGGCGAAGGATCTTGTTGTGTCGGCATCACATACGTTCAACATGACAGGAAAAATGGAGTATACCGATTTTGAGATACTCATGGGCAATTTCAGCGGCCCGTGCGGAGCAGTAAGCATTATGCTCCTTGTTATTGCCGCCGCAATGCTCATTTTCAGGAAGGATATCTCCGCAGGTGCATTTATCGGCACGATAACAGGCACAGGCGTATTTGCATTCATTACTCCGATGATAGCAGACCGCAGTGATTCCGTTAAATATTCACTTGTGACCAATATGGTACTTTTTGCCGCAATATACATAGTATCAGATAAGAGGATCGCTCCTCGCAGAAGTTATTATGCTTTCTTCTATGGCTTTTTCATTGCGGTAGCATCATATATCCTCGTTATTACAACTGCGCAGGAAAATGCCGTAGTCACAGCATCAGTTCTTTTCACTCCTGCCGCACTCGGTTTCCGTATGCTTGAACATAAGATAGAACAGGCTGAAAAGGAACAGGCAAAAGAGGAGGCGGTACGGTGAAAAACAGCAGAAATTCAATATTTGAGGGTATTCTCGGCGAAAATATGGTGCTGTCGTCGCTCATGATGATATCTCCCATAATAATCTGCGGAGATACGCTGAAAAATGCACTTGCGCTTGTTTTCGCATTCACTGCGATAACCTTCATTTCAATGATAATCGGCTCATTTGTGCCGAAGAAACTGCCGTATACGGCAAAAATAATCATCTATGCAGCAATATCTTCGCTTGTCTATATCCCCGTAAGGATCGCAGCAGAGGGATTTTATCCTGAATCTATAGAGCGCATCGGGATATATTATCCGCTTCTTGCAGTAAATTCTCTTATTGTGCTCCAAAGTGAGGCAAAATTCTACCGCATGAAGCGAAGTACGATGATAGGAACTCTCGTTTTCTACATTCTGGGATTTGATGCTGTAATGCTCATTACAGGCATTATCCGTGAATTCTTTACATACGGCACGATAAACAGCAAGATAGTAAGTATCGACACACTTATAAGCGGTCTTGGAAAGCCATTCGGAGGATTTATTTTCCTCGGCCTCATGTGCGGCATCTACCGTGCGGTAAGATCGGTATTCCGTGAAAAAAACAGAGTAAGGAGCAGAACAGATGTTTCTTGTAAATGATTTGATAGCGCTGCTTGCCGCTAACCTTATTTTTTCTCAGGCTCTCGGTACAAGTACGCTTTTTGCCGCAGCATCAGGCAGAAAAGACCTTGTGAGGACTGCTGTCACCATAACTCTTTTCACAACGCTCGGCTCTCTCGGCGCATGGGGCATCGATAATATCCTGCCTCGTCTGGTAAAGAATTATGCGTCGCTTTTATGCTATACTGTCATTATCGGCATTCTTTATGCCGGTTTCCTTACACTGCTCTATTTTATGGGCATTGACAAATTCAGAAAATATAAGAAATACGTTCATATATCGGCATTCAACTGTGCTGTAATGGGTACTCTTTTTACAGTGAGCGGACGTGTTGCCGATCTTCGCAGAACAAGAGAACCTCTGTATTACCTTCGTGGAGGACTTGAGGCAGGCATAGGATTCATTATTGCATCACTTATCCTTGCCGCAGCCTACAGAAAGCTCACATCTGATAAAGTTCCCGAAGCGTTCAGGGGATTCCCAGCCATGCTGATATATCTCGGCATTATTTCAATGGCAGTTTATGCACTCAATTAGGTTATTTTTAGGAGAGATATAAATGAGATTCAAGAACAAAGGAAGGAAGATATATAAGACCAAGGAAAAGAACTACTACGGCAAAAGTCCCGTCGGCAAGGCATTTTCCGTTGGACTTACGCTTCTTCTTGTTGGCGGTATAGGCTTTCTCGGCTACAGTGTCGCCGAGCCTTTGCTGAAATATTCCAAAAAAACAGGTGACAGCGATATACCTCAGCCTACAACAATAGTCACACAGCCTCCGACTGACGAGGACAATAATCCTCTTAATGGCGAAGCTGACAGCGGACTTGATAATTCAACACTTGAACCGATATGCGGATATGCTCTTACAGTAAATGACATGGTGAACAGGGATATCCTGAAAGCCGCACTTAAACGCATTCCTGAGGACAGGGATATTGAATACGTTGAAGTCCCATTGAAAGCAAGCGGCGGAAGAATTTATTACATGAGCAATGACTTTACCGCAGTTCATTCAGGTGCAGTAGTATGCGAAATGCCTCTTGGTGAAATCGCATCAGCTATTATCCAGCAGGGCTATAAGCCGATGGCGCTTGTCAGCATATTTGATGACAATATAACACCTGTAACATTCCATGATATCGGCTATACATTTGCGGCTGACGGTACTCAGTGGCTCGATAACAGCCCTGAATCAGGCGGAAAACCGTGGATATCACCGTTTTCACAGACAGCCGTTTCATACAATATAAATATTATTGACGAGATCTCAGGTTCAGGATTCAGCAAAGTAGTTTGCAGCGATTTCATTTTTCCTGAATTCCGTGATACTGATATAGAACTTATCGGAGACAGCGTTGTAAGTGCAGACCGCTATATGACACTCACCTCCGCCGCAAATACGTTCTATGACCATATCACGAACAAAGGCTCGACGATGATGCTTGAAGTTTCGGCGGCAGATATCCTCAGCGGAAAATGCGAGGTAATGCAGCCTATGCTTCTGAAAGTCAATACAGTTGTGCTGACAATTGACCTTGACAAGATACGTTTCGGCGTTTTCACAGGCGATACAGTCTATGAATTCAGCGGAACTGCCGCAGAAAACGTAAGCAAAATGCTTGACCTTGTTTCGGACAGCGTAAGCGGTCTGAACGTAGTAGCGAAGATCACCGCACAGAATTACAATCAGTCCGATATTGACAAGGCGATAGATATTCTTGCGGAACATAACATCAATTCATACATAATAACATGATTTATGCAGTAAATAACAGTGCAGATGCCGTAATGAACGGTACTGCAGACAGAATGGAGGAGAATTATGGCAGACAATTTTCAGGTATCACTTCAGCGTCTTATCGATGAATTCAAGCTTGAAGTGATATACATTCACAAAGACGCTAACGAAATAATGATCGATGAAAACGATGTAAACAGACCGGGACTTCAGCTTATGGGCTTCTATGAATACTTCAACCCGGAACGTATCCAGATAATAGGAAAAATGGAGTTTGCTTACCTTTCGACCATTGATGAGAAAACAAGGCGTGAAAGACTTCAGCTTCTGTTTTCACAGCGTATCCCGGCACTTATCATTACAAGAGAACTTCCTTATTTTGCAGAAATGCTTGAACTTGCCAAGGAATATGAGATACCGCTTTTAAGAAGCAAGGAAAGTACGTCAAACTTCATGTCAGGTCTTATCGCATTTCTCAACCTCACACTTGCACCAAGAATCACACGTCACGGCGTTCTTATCGAGATATATGGCGAAGGTGTTTTCATCACAGGCGAAAGCGGCGTTGGTAAGAGCGAGACTGCCATAGAGCTTGTAAAACGTGGTCACAGACTTGTTGCTGACGATGCTGTCGAGATACGCAAGGTATCAAATATCAGTCTTGTCGGAAGTTCGCCTGATAATATCCGCCACTTTCTTGAACTGCGTGGCATAGGCATTATCAATGCACGCCGCCTTTTCGGTATCGGTGCTGTCAAGACAACGGAAAAGCTTGACCTTGTTGTTGAACTTGAACAGTGGAATTCTGAAAAAGTATATGACAGAATGGGCGTTGATACGGAATATGTATCGATTCTCGGCGTAAAAGTGCCGTCACTGACCATTCCTGTAAAACCCGGACGTAACCTTGCAGTTATTCTCGAAGTTGCCGCTATGAACAACAGACAGAAGAAAATGGGCTACAATGCCGCAAGAGAACTCCTCAACCGTCTTGGAATGGAGACAGAGGCCAAGGAGATCGTCCGTGACTATGAAACATTCTGAGGTGTATAATCTCAACCTATGGGGGCAAATATGATCAATATCAGTGAACTGACAGAACTTTGCGGAAAACTCGGCTGTAAGATAACGCCTGAGTGTCCGCTGAGTGAATATGTCACATTTCGTTTCGGCGGAAAGTGCAGAGCTTTGATAAGCATAAACTCTGCTTCATCTGCCGCAGAACTTCTCAGATACTTATCCGAAAGAAACATCAGATACGGCATTCTCGGCAGGGGCAGCAATGTTCTTGTTCCTGATGACGGATTTGACGGCGTCATCCTTCTTTTCGGCGGAGACTTTGCACAGATATCCGTTGAAGGCGACATGATATGCTGCGAGGCAGGAACGCTTCTTGCCGCAGCCTGTGTACGTGCCCAGCAGGAGGGACTTTCGGGTATGGAGAATCTTTTCGGCATCCCCGGTACTGTCGGCGGCGGTTTGTTTATGAATGCAGGCGCATACGGCAGCGAAATGAAGGATATAGTAGTGTCTGCCGAGTACATTGACGAAAATTTTGAAATAAGGACAATAAATGCTGAGGATATGAATCTTTCATACCGCCACAGCATCTTTTCCGAAAATAAATGTGTGATAACATCTGTTGCAATGAAGCTGAACCGTGGAAACTGCGACGAAATAAAAGCTGCTATGAACGAGTGCATGAACAAGAGAAGCTCAAAACAGCCTCTTGAATATCCGAGTGCAGGCAGTACATTCAAGCGCCCTGAGGGCAGCTATGCATCTCTGCTGATTGACCAGTGCGGTCTGAAAGGACTGACAGTCGGCGGCGCAATGGTGAGCGAAAAGCACAGCGGTTTCGTTATAAATAAGGGGTATGCGACTTGCGCTGATGTTATTGAATTATGTGAAAAAGTGAAAAATATAGTTCAGGAGAAAACAGGCTATGTGCTTGAACTTGAACCTGTTATCCTGAAGTGAATGCAGCAGATGTACATGAGAAAAGGAGTTATTGTATGGAACTATTGATAGTTACAGGAATGTCAGGCTCTGGAAAATCAAGCGTTATGGACGTTATGGAGGATATCGGCTACTACTGCATCGACAATATTCCTCCGAAACTGATAACGCAGTTTGTTGATCTCTGCCGTCAGTCCGAAAATGGCATTCAGAAAATAGCCGTTGCCGTTGATATCAGGTCAGGCGATATGTTTGCCGAGATCTTCCATTCATGGCAGCTTCTTAAATCAAATAAAG
The DNA here is from genome assembly GCA_045641105.1 of Ruminococcus sp. GTDB lineage: Bacteria > Bacillota > Clostridia > Oscillospirales > Ruminococcaceae > Ruminococcus. The sequence goes on from JAZUGG010000003.1 coordinate 16,243, forward strand.
ACGTTCAGGTAAAGGTGCTGTTCATTGAAGCAAGCGATGAGGTGCTGATAAAGCGCTACAAGGAAACCCGCAGAAAGCATCCTCTTGATGAAAAATTCGGCGGAAATATGCATGATGCCATTAAATATGAGTGGAATCAGCTTTCACAGCTTCGTGAAATTGCAGATTTCTATGTCGAGACATCAAATCTGAGCGCTACTGAGTTAAAAGAACAGATAAAGAGCATCTTCCTTGAAAGAAAGTCTGATTCACTTACAATAAAAATAATGTCATTTGGCTATAAATATGGTGTTTCAACAGAATCAGACCTCGTTTTTGATGTGAGATGCCTGCCGAATCCGTTCTATATCCCTGAACTGAAAAATCATACGGGACTTGAAAACTGTGTAAGAGACTATGTTATGAGTTTTGAGGAGTCACAGACGCTTTTTGACAAGCTTTGTGATCTTGTGGATTTTCTCATTCCGATGTATGTTCAGGAAGGCAAAAGTCAGCTTGTTATCGCATTCGGCTGTACAGGCGGAAAACACCGTTCAATTACTTTTGCCGAACTTATGACAAATCACCTTGTGAAAATGAATTACAAGGTTCAGAAATATCATCGTGACATTACAAAGGACAAAAAGTTCTGAATAAGGAGTGAACAGCAATGTCTTTCTCAAACGGAGTAAGAGAGGAGATCTGCGCATATATCAGCGACAAGGACAAACGTTTTGCCTGCCTTTACGGTATGCTGCTTTTCGGACGTACTCTTTCAAGAGAGCAGATATGCTTCCAGACTGAGAGCAGCATTGCCGCAGAGCAGTTCGGAAAGCTGTTCAATGCGGTTTTCAGGCAGGAGATAAACTGTCGTGAGCATATCAGAAAAAGCGGTGCAGTACTCTATATTTATGAGATAAATGACACTGCCTTGACCGATATGGTGTATTCAAAATATCGCTTTTCAGAAACGGAAAGACTAATTGATTCCGAGATTATTGCTACCAATAGTCTCGGAGTTTTTACAGCAGGGGTATTTCTTGCCTGCGGAAGCGTAAATGATCCTTCAAAGGAGTATCACATGGAGTTTACCGTTCCTGAGGAGGGGCTTGCCTCACAGCTCATCACTCTTCTCGGCGATATCGGAGTTACGGCAAAAAGCGTTATCCGCCGTGGTCAGCCTGTGGTCTATATCAAGGGCAGTGAGTCTATTGAGGATACACTTACATTTATCGGCGCACAGCAGTCCACACTGGAAATAATGAACGTCAAGATATTCAAGGATGTGCGCAACAGGGCAAACCGCCGTGCAAACTGTGATACCGCAAATATCGACAAGGTAGTGAATGCGGCAGTCAGGCAGATAAATGATATCCAGCTTATTGCAGATACTGACGGTCTTGACAGTCTGTCCGATGAATTAAAGGAGCTTGCGGAACTGAGACTTGAAAATGTTGATATGAGTTTGCAGGAAATAGGTGAGAACCTGTCCGAGCCGATAAGCCGTTCAGGAGTAAATCACCGTTTCAGAAAAATTGCCCAGATAGCCGAATCAATCAGAAACAGAGGTGCATCAGGTGAAAACAAGTGATTTTGTACATCTTCATGTGCATACGGAATACAGTCTGCTTGACGGTGCCTGCCGCATAAAAAGTCTTGTGGAGCGTGTTAAGGAGCTTGGACAGACTGCCGTTGCCGTAACTGACCACGGAAATATGTATGCGGCTGTTGAGTTCTGGAATGAGGCAAAAAAACAGGGAATAAAGCCGATTATCGGCTGTGAGGTGTATGTCGCAAGGCGTACACGGAATGACAGGGAACCCAAGCTTGACAGTTCGCCGTATCATCTTGTTCTGCTATGTGAGAACAATGAAGGATACAGGAATCTTGTCAAGCTTGTTTCGCTTGCGAATACAGAGGGATTTTATAACAAACCGAGAGTTGATTTGGAACTCCTTGAAAAGTACCACAGCGGACTTATTTGTCTGTCAGGATGTATTGTCGGAGAAGTCCCACGTCTTTTAGCTGACGGCGACTATGAAGGCGCAAAGAAAAAGGCTCTTGAATATCAGGCACTTTTCGGCGCAGAAAACTATTTTATCGAAGTGCAGAATCATAATATCGCAAATGAAAAGAAGATCCTTCCGCTTTTGTACAGGCTTTCGGCTGAGACGGGCATACCGCTTGCCGCCACAAATGACTGCCATTATATAAGCCGTGAGGATTCGGAAATGCAGGAGGTACTGCTCTGTATTCAGACGGGAAAAATCCTTGGCGAATCCAACGGAATGAGCTTTGAGACAGACGAATTTTATGTGAGATCAACAGACGAAATGGCACAGCTTTTCAGCGGTCATGAAGATGCGTTGAGAAATACAGCCGCAATTGCCGAAAGATGCAATGTTGAATTTGAATTCGGAAATATCAGACTGCCAAAGTTTACAATAGAAGGTGTGTCGGATAATACCGATTATTTCCGTAAACTTTGTACAGACGGAATGTATGAAAAATACGGCAAAGAACCGCCGCAGAATGTCCGTGAAAGGCTTGAATATGAGCTGTCTGTTATAATACGCATGGGGTATACGGATTATTTCCTTATTGTATGGGATTTTATCAGGTATGCCCGTGAACACGGCGTTCCCGTAGGCCCCGGACGAGGTTCAGGCGCAGGCAGTCTGTGTGCATATTGTATCGGCATAACGGGTATTGATCCTATAAAATTCAATCTGCTTTTTGAGCGTTTTCTGAATCCTGAAAGAGTAAGTATGCCTGACTTCGACATTGATTTCTGTATCGAGGGACGGCAGAGCGTTAAGGACTATGTAGTACGGAAATACGGTAAGGATTATGTGTCGGAAATAATCGCATTCGATACCCTGAAAGCAAGGGCGGCTGTGCGTGATGTCGGACGTGTTATGAGCGTGCCGTATGCGCTTTGCGACAAGGCGGCGAAACTCATAGACTTCAAAAATACCCTTGATGATGCGCTCAGAGAGAGTGATGAACTTCAGCTGATGTACAAGTCGGACAGAAATGTGAAGCGTCTTATAGATATGGCAAAGCGACTTGAGGGGATGCCGAGACACGCCTCGACACATGCCGCAGGTGTTGTAATTTCGGCTGTTCCGCTGAATGACCTCGTACCTTTGCAGAAGAATGACGATACGGTAGTAACGCAGTATACCATGACTGTTCTGGAGTCGCTCGGACTGCTGAAAATGGACTTTCTCGGACTTCGCAACCTGACAATGATACGTGATGCAGTCGCAGAGATACACAGAACACAGCCTGATTTCAATATCAGTGATATACCTGTTGATGACAAGGAGGTATATGAAATGCTGTCGTCAGGTGATACAAGCGGCGTTTTTCAGCTTGAAAGCGAGGGCATGACCGCAAGGCTCATGGAACTTCGCCCAGAACGTCTGGAGGATCTGATAGTTATCCTTTCGCTTTATCGCCCGGGACCTATGAAGTCTATTCCTGTCTACATCGAAAACAAGAATCACCCTGACAAAATTCAGTATAAGCATCCTGTTCTTGAAAGTATTCTTGCAGATACTTATGGATGTATGGTCTATCAGGAACAGGTCATGGAGATATGCCGTAAGCTTGCAGGATATTCATATGGCCATGCAGATATTGTCCGCCGTGCAATGGCTAAGAAAAAGCATGATGTCATGCTGAAAGAGCGTGAGGGATTTGTAAGCGGTGCGGTTAAAAAAGGCGTTCCTGAAAATGCGGCAAATGAGATATTTGACGAAATGATAAGCTTTGCCTCCTATGCCTTCAATAAATCCCATGCGGCGGCATATGCATATCTTGCATACCAGACGGCTTATCTGAAATGCCATTACAGGGGAATATATATGGCGGCTCTTATGTCCAGTGTCATGGGCAGCAGTGATAAACTTGCGGAGTATATTTCGTCATGCCGTGACAATGGGATAATGGTCATGCCGCCTGATATAAACAGAAGCGGAAAAGGCTTTACCTGTACAGAAAATCGTATGTATTTCGGCTTGCTTGCAATCAAAAATACAGGCGTGGGACTTGCGGAAAGAATAATTGACGAGAGAACAGGAAAAGGCAGTTTCAAAGGCTTACAGGACTTCTGTGAACGTATTGACGGCAGGGAACTGAATAAAAAGGCTCTTGAAAATATGATAAAGGCGGGCGCATTTGATAATCTTGGTCTTAACCGCAGGCAGATGCTTGAAAGCTATGAAAGTATTATGGACATGGCAGGTTCAGGCAGAAGAAGTGTTATTGAAGGACAGCTGAATTTTCTTGATGCCGCAGAACCGCAGGATATGGGAATACGCATACCGTATAAACAGGAATATGATAGAAAACGTCTGTTTGCCATGGAAAAAGAGGCGGCAGGTATGTATCTCAGCGGCAGTCCGCTTGATGAATACGGCTGGATAGCGGAGCTGATGCACCTGAAAAAAATCAGCAGTATTGTTAATGCTGATTCACTTAAAGACGGCGATAATGTGAAGATAATGTGCAGTGTTTCTGACAGGAAATTTCATATCACCAAAAAAGGTGACAAGATGTGCTTCATGACAGTTTCGGACGGCACAGGAGAGCTTGAATGCGTGATATTTCCTGATTTGTTTGCACTTATCGGTGCGAAGCTCAACGAGGACAGCATAATCCTTGTAACAGGCAGAATTTCTGTCAAAGACGACAGGATCACTGTGATATGCAGTTCTATAGCCGCAGAAAACGAATTTGACCATGTTATATCAAATATGAAGCTGTGCATCAAAACTACCTCGGATAAAGCCGCAGTAAGCCGTGAATTTGCGGAGTTCTGCGGAAGATACGGCGGAAATACTGCGGTATGCTATTATCTTGCTGACCTCAGAAAGACTGTGATGCCTAAAAATAAACTCAGTCTGAATATGAATAAACAGGTATTTTTCGAGCTGAATAAGATGTTCGGAAAAGGAAACATCGCTCTTATACAGTAAAAAATTTGTAAATATTGAAAAATGCTTGACATTTTTTCTATAAAGTAGTAAAATTATAAAGTATGGAATTTCATTGCGGCAATATGCCGTGTAATTAATATTATTGCCGTCTGGGCAGAATGGAGAATTTGTATGATTAAAAAAATTGGTGTTTTAACAAGCGGCGGCGACGCTCCGGGTATGAATGCCGCTGTAAGAGCAGTTGTAAGAACAGCTCTCAGCAAGGGCATTGAAGTTTACGGTATCCGCAGAGGATATGTTGGCCTTCTTACAGGTGAAGTTGTAAAGATGGACGAAAGAAGCGTTTCCGATATCATTCACAGAGGCGGTACTTGTCTCTGCACAGCAAGATGCCCTGAATTCAGAACTATGGAAGGCGTTCAGAAGGCTAAGGCTAAGTGCGATGAACTTGGTATTGAAGGTCTCGTTGTAATCGGCGGTGACGGTTCATTCAGAGGCGCTGCAGACCTTTCATCACTTGGTATGCTCTGTATCGGTATCCCTGGTACTATCGACAATGACATCACCTGCACAGACTACACTATCGGTTTTGATACAGCTATGAATACAGCTATGGAACTTGTTGACAAGCTCCGTGATACATCCCAGTCACACGACAGAATCTCAGTTGTTGAGGTAATGGGCAGAGGTGCAGGTCATATCGCTGTTAATACAGGTATTGCCTGCGGTGCTACAGATATCATCACAAAGGAAGTACCATATGACCTTGACCAGATTGCAAACACAATGCTTGAAAAGAAGGCAAAGGGCAAGCAGAATTTCGTTGTTATCGTTGCTGAGGGCATCGGCCATTCTGCTGAGATCGCAACTGCACTTCAGGAAAAGACAGGCATCGAGGCAAGATCTACTATCCTCGGTCATGTTCAGAGAGGCGGCAGCCCGACACTCAGAGACAGAGTTGAGGCTACAAGACTCGGCTATTATGCTGTTGAACTTATTGAACAGGGCATCGGTAACCGTGTTGTTGCTATCAAGGACAACAAGATCGTTGACTATGATATTCAGGAAGCACTTTCAATGACTAAGTCATATGACGAAAAGCTCCACCATATCGCAGAGCAGATCGCTTATTGATCGAACCATAATATCAGCCGCATTATCCCATTGCAGTACGGCAGGGATGATGCGGCTGTTGTTTATATAAATGATGTACCGATTTTTCTTTCAGAGATAACGGGCGAATATAGCCATTTGCTGATATGTACGGCGTTGGTGAAGTATTCAATTTCAGAAGATTTTTCTTTTTCGTCTGATACATCGACAACTATAAGCTTGATTTTCATTTTTTCAGGGATTATAGCTTTTATGTAGACACTTACCGTCTGACCTGCGTGTATTCCCTCTCTGGGTTCTGCAAGCCCTGCGAGATTAGGAGCAAGTTCCACAAATATGCCGTATTCTTCAACTGAACGCACTACACCTGTGAAAGTACCTCCAATTTCAAAGCGTGCTGCATTCTCCTCCCATGTGCCGAGCAATTCCTTGTGTGAGAGACATATCCTTCCGTTTTCAACTGATTTTATAACGGCTTTTATCTTCTGTCCGACACAAAATCTGTCAGACGGATGTGATATGCGTGAGACTGAAATAACATCAATTGGAATAAGCGACGGTACTCCGCATCCGATATCCGTAAATGCACCGAATTGTTCGAGATGAGTTACCTTTGCATCAATAACATCACCAACTGTGAGCTGTGACAAATATTCAGACATACATTTTTCCTGTGCCGCTTTGCGGGAAAGAACAGCACGTACATTTCCGTATTCATCGGTATTTACGGAAGTAACCATAAAGCAGACTATCTTGTTTACCCGTGAAATAAGGGCGATATCACGGGTTTTGCCTTCGGCGATTCCGATAGCGCCCTCCTCACGGGGAATTATGCCTTTTCCGCATGGCAGGTCAATTATGAGATTGTGAAAGCTGTCGCAGACTGCGGCACGGGCTTCAATAACAAGACCTCCTGCCATAGCCTCAGATAGTCCTTCTGCGGTTGAAATGCAGTGTTGATTGAGTTCTGAATTAAAAATATATCCTTCTGGTTTGTAAATCATTTTTTTACCTCCGTTCATATGATGAATGATCACATCGTCATTATATGCGGAGGTTTTCTTTGTTATTACAAAAATATCTGACGGTGTTCACACTGCTGAACGTATATTCAGCCCTCCAAGTGCATTCATCACAGCGATAACATCACCAACAGAACCGCTGCCGCATACAATGCAGGCGGTAGTATTCGTGCGGCGGTATGGTTCGGGAACATCATCAGCATATACAGGCGATTCCATAACGGCGGACATGAAATTTGTGCGTGTGCTGAATGCAACAGGGAGCACTGTATACGATGTGCCGTGAGTGAGACTTTTGGAGTTGGCTGAAATCCTGTTTTGAATGGTCGATGCTGAATAGATGCTGTCAACACTTTCACGTATGCGCATAATTGCAAGTTCTGCAAGCTCCTGAGACTCAAATTCTCCGATTACTCTTGATAACATTTTTATCATCCTTCCACTTTTTGTTTGAGATAGATATGTTTTTTTGTACGTTTTTATTATTTTTACACAAATATAAAAAAATATACCTCATAAATATTGATTTACAGAAGATTTTGGGGTATAATTAATAATGCGCCGCTATGGCTATATTTAAAATGGAAGTGAGGGAATAAACTTGGACGTAAGACCTGATGATGTTCTTATAATGAAAAAAGATCACCCGTGCGGCGGCAGGGAAATGTATGTGATACGTTCAGGTATGGATTTCAGACTGCGCTGTGTAAAGTGCGGCAGAGAATTCATGATCCCCAGAAATAAAATTGAAAAAAGTATCAAGAGCATCAGACGTGAAAGCGAAGGTTAGCCTGCAAAGCTTTTCTGTATGACATACTATTTTTAAGGAGATCACTATGTTTGAAAAGCTTGAAGCTATGGAACAAAAGTATGAGGAGATAAGTGAGAGGCTCTCTGATCCGGATATCGTCAGTGACAATAAACTTTACACTCAGCTTATGAGGGAGTATAAGAATATGACTCCCATTATCGAAAAGTACCGTGAGTACAAGAAGTACCTTTCACAGAATACGGAAGCTAAGGAACTGCTTGACGGCGGCGGTCTTGACAAGGATTTCAGGGAAATGGCTCAGAGTGAATTCGAGGAGTCAAGAGATGCCATGGAAAACTGTACTCAGGAGCTTAAGATTCTTCTTCTTCCGAAAGATCCGAATGATGACAAAAACGTTATTATTGAAATAAGAGGCGGTGCAGGCGGCGAGGAGGCTTCACTCTTTGCAAATTCACTGTACCGTATGTATACAATGTATGCAGAGGCACGGGGCTGGAAACAGGAAGTGCTCAATGCAAATCCGACTGAACTCGGCGGCTTCAAGGAGATCAGCTTCTCCATCGAGGGAGAGGGCGCTTACTCACGTCTTAAATATGAGAGCGGCGTTCACAGGGTTCAGCGTGTTCCTGAAACTGAATCTCAGGGACGTATTCATACTTCGACCGTTACGGTCGCTGTTCTTGTGGAGGCGGATGAGGTCGAACTTGAGATCAATCCAACTGACCTCAAAATAGACTACTTCCGTTCAAGCGGTGCAGGCGGTCAGCATATCAACAAGACCGAATCAGCAGTCCGCATCACTTATCTGCCGACAAATGTGGTAGTTGAGTGTCAGGACGAGAGAAGTCAGCATAAGAATAAGGACAGAGCAATGAAGATCCTGCGCTCACGTATCTATGAGGCTATGCAGGAGGAACAGAATGCTAAGATCGCTTCGGAAAGAAAAAATCAGGTCGGCACAGGCGACCGCTCCGAGCGTATCAGAACATATAACTATCCGCAGGGACGACTTACAGACCACAGAATAGGCTTGACTATCTACAGGCTGGAGGATATCCTCAACGGAAATCTTGACGAGGTGTTTGATTCGCTGGCTACTGCCGATCAGGCAGCTAAACTGGCAAGTCAGGAAGAGTAAAGGTATGGATACTGTTTTACTGAGTGACAGTGCCGCTGATATAGAAAAAGCGGCAGAACTTATAAAAAACGGTCAGATCGTCGGTATTCCGACTGAAACTGTATATGGTCTTGGTGCGGACGCTTCAAATGAGGAGGCTGTGCGCAGCATTTTTGCGGCTAAAGGCAGACCGGCAGACAATCCGCTCATAGTTCATCTTGCTGATTTTTCAGATGCGGTGAACTATACGAGAGAGATACCTGATATTGCTTATAAGCTTGCAGAACGTTTCTGTCCCGGCCCGCTCACTATGGTACTGCCAAAGAATGACAGGATACCTATGGTCACTTCAGGCGGCCTTGATACGGTTGGTATACGTGTTCCGTCACATCCTGTGATGCACAGTCTTATCGCCGTAAGCGGCAGACCAATAGCTGCTCCGTCAGCAAATACGTCAGGCTATCCAAGTCCTACATCAGCCGAACACGTCATGCGTGACATGAATGGCAAGGTTGCCGCTGTCGTTGACGGAGGAGAATCACAGTTCGGCGTTGAGTCAACTGTAATTGCTATTGAGGGTGAGGATACTGTCCGTATCCTGCGTCCGGGCTGTGTTACAAGGGAGATGCTTCTTGAAGTGTGCAGAGAGGTAATTATTGACCATGCCATTCTCAATGAGCTTGCGGCAGGTGAAAAGGCAGCTTCTCCGGGCATGAAATATAAGCACTATTCTCCGAAAGCTGATATTATAATGGTCGAAGGCAGTATCGAAGCCTTTACAAAATTTGTTTCAGAGCATGAACCTGAAAAAACTTATTCGCTTATCTATAACGGCGATGAAAAATATTTCCCATACAGATACATGACCTATGGCAGTGACAGTCTCCAGCAGGCACATCAGCTTTTTGCAAAGCTTAGAGAGCTTGACGACATCGGAGCAGAAAAGGTTTATGTTCGTGCCCCGTCAATTGACGGAGTCGGACTTGCAGTATATAACCGTCTTATCAGGGCGGCAGGATTCGAGGTGATAAGGATATGAATACACTCAGCGGCGCAATGGTCGTAGGTCTTACAGGTCAGACAGGTGCAGGAAAAAGCACTGTCGCCAAAGTCTTTGAGGAAAACGGCTTTGCTATTATTGATGCTGATATAGTGGCACGAAAAGTGGTTGAAAAAGGCTCGCAGTGCCTTGATGAAATTGCCGATTTTTTCGGAAATGAAGTCATTACAGATGAAGGAACGCTTAACAGACCTGCACTTGCCGGAATAGTTTTCTCTGACAAGGCAAAGCTTGAAACACTTGATACAATTATATATCCTTACATCACAGGCGAAATCCTCAATATGATAAAAAGATTTTCGGCAGAAGGCGAAAAGCTGATTCTGCTTGATGCGCCTACGCTTTTTGAAAGTCATGCAGACGATTTCTGTGAGATAATTATTTCCGTGCTTGCTGATCCTGATATCAGGGAACAAAGGATAGTTTCCCGTGACGGAATCACATCCGAACAGGCAAGAAAACGCATGAATTCCCAGATGAGTGAGGAGTTCTTCATATCAAATTCGGATTATATCATACAGAATAACGGTCATATCAATCTTGTTAACGAGATATCCAAAGAGGTATCTGACAGAATAAAAGATCTTTTCGTTTCCTCAACACAACAGGAAACAGTCAATGTCTGAAAAGGAGTTGGAATAACTATGGCAGAAAAGAAAAATACAGCAGCAAAACTCAAAGAAGAACTTCTTATGAACAAGAAAAATGCTGTCTACAGCCTTACTAAAAAGCAGCTTGCAGCCTGCGACGATTTCTGTGAGGGCTACAAGGACTTCATGGATAAGGCAAAAATTGAGCGTGAAGCAGTAGAATACTCTGAGGCTCTCCTGAAAAAGAACGGATTTGCTGAGTATAAGAAAGGCATGAAACTCAAGGCAGGTACAAAAATATACCGCAATAACAGAGGCAAATCAATTATAATGGCTGTTATCGGCACTGCTCCGATAGAGGAGGGCATAAGGCTCTGTGCAGCTCATATTGACTCTCCAAGGCTTGATTTAAAGCAGAATCCACTTTATGAAGATAATGAGATAGCCCTGTTCAAGACACATTATTACGGCGGCATCAAGAAATATCAGTGGACTACAATTCCGCTTGCACTTCACGGCGTTATCGTAAAGGCTGACGGAACATCCGTATCTGTAAATATAGGTGAGGACGAGAAAGATCCTGTTTTCTGCGTTACAGATCTTCTTCCGCACCTTGCAGCAGCACAGATGACAAAGCCGCTTGCTAAAGGCATTACAGGCGAACAGCTCAATCTTGTGATCGGTTCACGTCCGTTCAAGGACGACGAGGGCAGCGAATCCGTAAAGCTCAATATCATGAGTATACTCAACAAAAAATACGGCATCACTGAGGCTGATTTCATATCCGCTGAGCTTGAGGCTGTTCCTGCATTCAAGGCAAGGGATATCGGCTTTGACAGGAGCATGATAGGCGCATATGGTCACGATGACAAGGTTTGTGCATATCCTGCACTCATGGCTGCGGTTGAGTGTGAGAAGCCTGTTCATACTATGGTCACTGTTCTCACTGACAAGGAGGAGACAGGCAGCGACGGAAACACAGGTCTGAATTCATCCTATCTCAACTATTTTGTGGCTGATATTGCTGAGGCACTTGGTTCTGACGGAAGAACAGTTCTTTCTGCATCAGAATGTTTATCAGCTGATGTAAATGCCGCATTTGATCCTACATTCCCTGAAGTCAACGAAAAGAACAACAGCGCATTCATCAACAAGGGCGTGGTTGTTACAAAGTATACAGGTGCTCGTGGAAAGAGCGGTACTTCTGATGCATCTGCTGAGTTCACGGGCAGGATACGCCGTCTTATGGATGCTAACGGTGTTATCTGGCAGACAGGCGAGCTTGGCAAGGTAGATGAAGGCGGCGGCGGAACAGTCGCACAGTATATTGCAAATCTCAATGTTGACACAATTGACCTTGGAGTACCTGTGCTCTCAATGCATGCTCCGTATGAGATAGTTTCAAAAATTGATACCTATATGGCTTACAAGGCATTCAAGGTATTTATGGCTGACTGATAAAGCAATACACCTGAAATTAATAAGCAATTTCAGGTGTATTTTTATTTTTTATAGCAGCTGCAAACGGCGATATTAAGGCGTATATACCGTATAATATGTATTTTTTTCAATGGAATATGAAATATATATTTGAAAATCATTTTCATATGGTGTATAATAATAACATAGGAAATTGATTTTCATAACAAATAATTCCTATTCCATCCCCTTTTTTTTAGAATGAGATTCTTTCCCCAAGGTCTCATTCTTTTTTTTATTATTTGCAGTATGTAATATCGCTATCTTAAGCAGACAGATTTTCTTTGCGTTGTGATGAAATAAAAAAGCCGTACAGATCATTTCTGTACGGCTGATTCATTATTAAAGTCCGTTGTTGTCAAACTGGTTCTGAACCTTCTTTGAGCAAGCCATGAGGCTCTCAACACATTCAGTAACAAGTGTATTGTTTTCGCTTGATTTACGATAAATAACAATATCTTTATTAATATGTTTTGCAAGTGAGCACTTCTTGATAATAAGACCACATGATTCAAGGAACTTGTTCTGTATAGGAGGAATCCACATAAATGAATTCTTGACAGTTGTAAGAAGGCTTATCTGCGAACCTCTGTCATAAACATAAATTCTCTTGATAGCCTGTGAATCATCATAGTCCATACTGAGCATAGCACGTCTCATCATCTCAGGATCACTTGTGCCGTTATAAATTTCAGTGTACTGTCTCAGTTCTTCATACGGAATATCGTCATACTTTGCAAGCGGATGTGTTGCAGGAATACAAACGCCGAGGCGGTACTCACAAAGAGTCTGGCTGATAAGCTTTCTTGAATTAATTCTTTCGTTGAACATTTCAATATAGCTTTCAGGAATACGCATAACACCAACATCAAATTTACCTGTGCAGGTATCATTCATAACAGATATAGTGTCTGTTTCAACGAGGTGGATATCCATTCTGTCACATTCCTCAGCATATTTTGAAATAAATTCGCCCATAATTGAAGTAACGTAGCCTGAGCGGCATACACCTATATTCATGGAAATATCAGAGCAGTTGCGAGTAAGGTAATCACGTTCAAGGCTGTGGATGTCGTTTACGATAGAAGTAGCCTTTGAAAGGAACTTTTCTCCTTCCGGAGTGAGAACCATACCATTTGAAGTTCTGCTGAAAATCTGAATACCGAGTTCGGTTTCAAGTTCCTTGAGCGCAATACTGATGTTAGGCTGTGCCTGAAAGAGCTTCTTGGCGGCATGGGTAATACTGCCCTCCTGAGCGATTGCGATAACATATTCGAGCTGTTGAATTTTCATTAGTATTCTCCTTAATTTTAATTGAGTTTTGATTTACAGTGCAATTACAAATTAGCTTGGCTGGATGCGGAAATACAGCCTCAACTTAATTTTCCTCAATACAATATTATTATAACACATATATTTTAGAATGTCAAAGAATTTTTTTAATTTTCTTTGAAAAAATATGGACGGAAAACCGTCCATATTTGAGACATAATGCCAAATTAAAAGCATTAAATGCAATAATTTAAGGTTAATTTAAGAATAACTTAGTTTTTGTCATTTACAAAAAATGCGTCAACATCAACAATATCAGAACCTGATTTATTGGTACTGCCATATCGCTTTTTGATGAATTTTGCAACAATGAAGTCAAAAACGCCAAAGCCAATAAGTATAAGACCTATTGCAAAACGAATGGCATTTCCGAGCTTCAGCGGATTGATCATGAAGAATGTACCGCCTAAAATCAGAACGATTGACCATGCAATACTAATTATTTTGCTGCTGCCGTCATTTTTTTTGATTGTAGCGAACAGACGTGTGATGCCGAGAATAGTGAATATCACTCCTGCAAGGAGAGAAATTTTGATCATCAGGAATCTCGGCAGGGCGGCAACAAAAACGCCTGCGATCATTCCGATGATGCTGCCGCCCACCATAGGAGCGCCCTTTCCTGCGGAACTAAGAAGAGTTTTCACGCTTCCTATGATGATGATAAAGCCAATGACATAGAAGATGCCTGAAATGATTTTCGGGCAGAATGCAATTATCACTCCGAGAATTGCAAGAAGTATTCCTTTAATAACATAATCTGAACGTTCAGCCATAATAAAAATCCCCTTTATAAAATTATATCATGTTAGCAATAAATTTGAAGTAAAGCTTACCGATAAAGCCTGATTTTTTGTATATACTCTCAGCAAGTTTTGTGACTGTATTTCTGCATTGTTTCAGTTCGTCGGCAGTAGGCTTTGAATTGCCGAATTTTGTACGCAGAGCAACGTCAGTAAGCTTTCTGAATGAATCATTCTCAAAGTAAATGCCTCCGATCTTGTTTTCAACATCATCGGCAAACTCTGTGAATTTGCTGTTGGTATTTTCAATTTTCTTATACTCCAGAAGTTTTTCAGCATATGCGTACATTGAAGCGATGCGGTCTGTACCATTTCCTTTGCTGAATTTCTTTGTGCGTATCTTCAGCGCAACAGTACGGCGTACCAAGACAGTGATAACAGCAGCGGCAGCAATAAGCAGCCATCTTATTATTTCAGCCGCGAGTGGTGACAGGAGATTCCTGCCGCCTTTGCCGTTGGAATTATTGCCAAAACCAAAGCCGTCAGGATGTGTGGTTGTTGCAGATGTGGTTGTAGTATTTCCTGCAGCTTTTGATGCAGTCTGTGAAGCCTTGCTGTTGGAAGTAGTTGATGCACCGCCTTCAGAAGTTGTCGTAGTTGTTGTTACTGTAGTGTTCGTGGTGGTGACAGGTGAGGTATTGATAGTGCTGTTTGAATAGCCGGCAGTAAACTCAAAAGGTACCCAACCGAAGCCGTCAATGAATACTTCAGCCCATGCATGGCTTCTGTTGTCTTTGATATCAATGGTATAGGTGCCGTCATCATTCTTTGTCTTGTCATTGAAATCATCTCCGACAACGACATAACCTGTAGCATAACGTGCGGGTATACCAGCCATTCTTGCAAGCATTACGCCTGATGAAGCAAAATGAGTACAATAGCCCTTTTGATTTTCAAGAAGGAAATAATTGACAAAATCACGGTTTGAAGGTGTTTTGCCCGGTTTGAGGGAATACTGTGTCTCGCTTGTCATTTTTTCCCTAAGTGCTTTCAGCAGTTCAAGCTTTCCTTCATTTGTGGCAGTGCTGTAGTTATCCAGAATATCAGAATAAGCCGTTCTGACTTCACGCATGGTTTCTGTATCGGGAACTTCAAGATAGTTGTCATAAACAAATTCTTTATATTCACTTTCAAGAAGTTCAGCCATGAGCGGATAGCCTGTATTGTAAAGAAGTTCATCAGGAGCAGCTATCTCAAAATCCAGCGGGAAGTAATCATCGTAAGAATACAGGTTATGAGAATCACAGTAATTTTTAACATTCTCACGCCATGCATCTTCCTGAATAAGACTGACCGAATATGATGCTCTCTGAACGCTGTTGACGAACGGAGCTATTTTTTCGGCTGTGAGAGGAATAAACCGATATTCAACACTTTTTAAATCTTTGTAAGCTGATGTGAAGTTCTTGTCCTTTTCCGGTTTAAGAGCCGCAGATGTTTCAGCGCAGTACGGAACAAACATTTTCTGATGTTTGAGATGTGAAGTAACATTGATGCCGCAGCCTGTCAGAATACTGTTATTGTCCTGAATTATTGTTGAAAATGTAAGTGGAAAATACTGTGGATTGATGCCATATTCACCGCATTCTGTAAGACGTGGATCTGCATATGCCGATTCAGGCAGGTCAAACCATTCGTTATTCTTGTAGACAGAGCCTGCATAATCTTTAAGATAAAGCGCAACATCAGGCTTTGCAGTCACATTTATCGTAAGATCGGTGACGTTTTTATATGATATGTGGTCAAAGCTGCCAAGTTTATGTGATTCATACCTGAATTCAAAACCGAATGCACTTGAAAGGTCAGACAAACTTTCTGCGAGGTTATCGATGCTGAACGAATTGAAAGCGGCAGCAATATCCTTGCGCTTCTGGTTTATTTCATCACTGCGCTTATAGTCTGTAACTTTAAGAACGCCCATGGTCACAATAGTAACGAACATTATGCAAGCCATTATATAAGCGCCGCATTTCTCGGTGACTTTGAGTTTCATATGCCGTTTCGGGAAGAACAGGTTGTCTTTTCGGACGAATCCGCTCTGACCTCCCGAATATTCTCCCACGTCTATCGTACACATCGCAAGCAGTGAGAGCCAATACGCAACGACTGTCATTCCTCTGAAAACAGGAAGTTCAATTCCATTGTAAAGACCTATCTCAATTACCGGAAATGTTACAATAAGAGGCAGAATGGGATTTGGTCTTGCAATTGTAAAGAAATAGATAACTATTGCAAGAAGCCAGATGTAGAAAAACAGGAATGTTGTTACCGATTCTTCTTCAAGTGCAGCCGGAAGATTTTTATAGTAGCTTATCTTGCTGTGGAAGGATACTTTATAGATTATGTTGTATACATATTTGAATCCTGATGTGACCATCCCGATCTTTTTATAGAGCGCACCGAGATAAACAGCGGCAGAGGCGGCATATATCCACAATGCTTTTCCTTCGATGATAGTCAGCAGTATATAGAAAACAGATAAACCGCAGGAGGCTATAAAGATACGTTCTTTATCAAAGCTGAGTTCAAACATACCGAGAAACGAGAGAATTACAGCTATAAAGCCTGCCGCAGCGATGAAAACCGAGAATGGTTTTCTGAAATTGGTTCGCTTGGTTTTGACGGACATTATTATGCTGTCGCATACTGAAATGCCGTTGTTGTTTTGTATATTCTTTCTTTTCATTATATCTCTATGTCCTTTATTGAGGCGGAAATCCTGCCTATCATAACAGGTGTGACAATAAGTGATGTGCATCCTGCCTGAATATTTGCGCCATCCTCCGTGTTTTTCACGATAACCAATGCATTTTTTATATCAGCATCGGCTTCTTCATCAAGATACTCAAAAACAGGAGTTTTTGCAGCTGAAGTGATGAATGTGAATGATGACAGCGAGGAAACAGGATTTTCTGCAAAGTAAGATTCAGGGGCTTCACAGTAGAGATTATCATTTATTGAGAAGATTATCTCCTTGATGACATCGCTGAGAACTTCGGGTGAGGTAATGCTGCGTTCCTCAAAGTTTCTGTTCCTTGCGCTGAAATAGACTATTTTGTGGATGCGTTCATTTTCGGCAAGAAACTGTGAAACAGAAAGCAGAGTTTCCACAAGTGTATCAAAAACGGGCAGCGTGTATTCACTGTCCTCATAGCATTTAAGGTCAAGGAAAACCACACATGGAACATCTATCGGCAGGCTGTATTCCTTGACAATGAATTCGTCTTTCTTTGAGCTGAGTTTCCAGTGGATTCGGTTAAGTTTATCTCCCGGGATATACTCACGCAGGTCGAAAACTTCGGAAGGATCGTCGCCGGGCTTATGCTCGGAAAAATTGTCGCTTTCTTCGTTGATGCGGTCGGTATAGCTGACGGTACCGCTTATTTCATGACCTTCAGGAATAACTGCTATCTTAGTGCCTGTATTTCTTGCAATGTTGAATTTGAAAATTCTAAGAGGATCAAAAATTATTATCTTTTCCGTGCGTATTTTGATTATGCCGCAGAATTTTGAGCTTATCTGGAAGGTTATCCTCTGTGAATTACGCGGCTGTATCGGCAGATAGAGTTCAAAATCGGTTATCTGATTATTGAAAACGTTATAGTATTCAATATGTGCTTCTGCCTTGCCGATAGGGAAGATGCTGTTGTTTGTGATGACAAGCTGTACCGGAAAGGACTGATTTTTGGCAATAGTCTTGTCCTTTATGGCAAATTCGGCTTTAAGCTTTCTCTTTGTGTAAGACGTAGTTACGAACATGATTATCGGCAGACTGACCATAATAACGAGAAGCACAAGTGCAAAATCCCATAAATACAGGATATAGAATGCCACACAGATGAAAATAAGTACCGCAAAGAGTATTTTTGTAAGCAGCATGAGTCTTACCTTCTTGAGTCGGAAATTCCCGGAACAGGGACTTGCTTGAGTATTTCACTTATAACATCAGAAGCAGTAACATCAGAAAGCTTTGCTTTTGAATTGAGCATTATTCTGTGCTCAAAAACATCGCCGCAGACATAGGATATATCCTCAGGTATAACATAGTCACGTCCCATAGCAACGGCAATTCCCTTAGAAAGCTGCATGAGTGCAAGCGTACCTCTTGGGCTGATTCCGAGTTTGAGCATTGGGTGATTACGTGTTGCGGCTGAAAGTGAAACTATATATTCATATATTCTGTCATCAACATAGACATTTGATATGTATTCCTGCAATTCAAGGATGAAATTTGTATCGGCAACGGGTTTTATAAGTTCAAGTGGATTTGTGTTGTATTTTGCTTTGAGAATGCTTACTTCTCCCTTGAAATCAGGATAACCCATACTTAGCTTTATCATAAAGCGGTCAAGCTGAGAATCAGGCAGATTATGTGTACCTGCCGAACCGATAGGGTTCTGAGTGGCAATAACTGTATAAGGTTCCGGAAGCTTATAGGTATTGCCGTCAACAGTAATGCTTTTTTCTTCCATAAGTTCAAGAAGTGCTGACTGAGTCTTGCTTGATGTACGGTTTATCTCATCGGCAAGGAACAGATTGCAGAAAGCAACGCCGGGACGGAACTCAAATTTTCCTGCAGCTTTGTTATAGATGGAAAAACCCGTTACATCTGACGGAAGAACATCAGGTGTGAACTGCATACGGTTGTGTTCAAGGGAAAGTGCCTTTGAGAAGGCGAGGGCAAGGGTGGTTTTTCCCACACCCGGGATATCCTCGATAAGAACGTGACCTTTGCATAGTACAGCAAGAAGCACCTTGATGATGATCGCATCCTTGCCGATGACAGCCTTTTTGACTTCGGAAATTACCGAGTTTATACGGTTTGTGTAATAGGTGTTGTTCATTTTTGTATCTCCTGTATGCCTGTTCTTGTTCAGGCTTATGTATTTGCGCATCAGTACAGTACAGACAGATGTGCTGTGAAACGGTGGTGCTGTCACCGTAAATGTCTGTGCAGAAACTGAATACAGCTTCTTATATTATACCATTATTTAATCGGTTTTGCAAGAGTGAAAAGCAAGAAATAAAAAAATCCCTCACTGGGAGGGATGTGGACAGATGCAGTATCAATATCCGAAATATTTTTTTCTGATGAAAAAGAGAATGAGCATATGTATTGGATAAATTGCATAGAACAGGTATTTAAGAAACTTGCCCTTTATAAATCCACGTTCTCCGTTATAGAGTGCTATCGGGATAAAAGCACAGCCTGCCTTCCATGTTGAACTGAGAAAGCCTGAACCAATAATTGCACGGATGCACGGCTTATCCCTGAGAATATAGACCATAAGGATAAAACAATATCCGGAACAGCCATAGTCCGCCTTAAGTACAAGCGTGACAGCGTAAAGTGCAAGCAGACAGGCAAACATTTTTACAAAATCCGTTTTGAATTTTTCATAGAGGCATATTCCGAGATAACCAAGAAACAGCGTGAAGAAAACATTCTGATTTTCCCAGCGTACCGTGCCTACATGACAAAGATTCCACGGTATCTCTGATATCACAGCAAAAATCAGAAGGCTCAAACCGTACTTTTTGCGGTTATGGGTATGAATATATCCCTCAGTCAGAAGAAATGCATAGATAGGGAATGCGATACGTCCTATTCCACGCAGTATATTATATATAATAACATATTTGTCGTGCGTGTCGTATATATTGACTATCATCGATCCGATCACTGCTGATGTGGTATGGTCAATGAGCATAGTAACAAGTGCGATCAGTTTAAGCGTGCTTCCGCTTAGAACCTTGTATTTCTGAGGTATGCGAGCTTCTTCGTTCATAAAATCTTCCTTTGCATTATATTTTAGGGATTTTCCGTAAACATTATATAGCAAATATCGGTATTTGTCAAGCTGAGGCGACACGATTTTTGTGTGGTGCTGTCCTAAAGGCTTAACATTCAACAGACGTTGTTGAAAACTGTGGTGTGCAGAAGGAACGTGACAAAAAACGTTATCCGCAGGAACAAGTTGAGAATATACAGTAAGTTATAAAAAACACGAAAAATACGGACAAACAGGCTGCCGAAAAAGTGAAAAAGTCTGATTATAAATAAAAACAAAAAACATATTAATTTGAATGATACACGATTATTGTGCATACTGTATAATCAAAAATTTTTCTTTTAGTTCGTGTTGGCGATAAAGCGGAAAAAATTATGAAATGCTTGAAATTTCTTTCTGAATATGCTATTATGTTAACAGCCCAGAAATACTCTAATCAACGAAAGGATGAGTTGATGGTAAATCTTAAAGCCGCAGCTTTGGCTTGCGGGGTTGTTGTTACTTGCTTGGGCGGAGGAATCGGTGCAGCTTGCATCAATTCTTCAAAAGTAAACTCAGCAGACGTTGTTGAGGAATGTGACGCTGAAATCACAACATCCGACAGCAGCGATTCTCAGGCAACTGAATCTTCAGAAGCCGCTGAGAAAACAACATCTGAAAAAAAGGTCACCACCTCAATGGAAACTGCTTTAGCTAAGGTAAATACCTCAGCAAGCAGCAAGTCAGTTAAAACTGACAAGAACGAATCCTCTACAAAAGAGATTTCTACCGCTGTTAAAACAGCTGAAACTAAAGCAGCAATTACTGCTGCAAAGGTTACGGTACCAGCACCCGTTCATGCAACTGTTGCAAAATCAGAGACAACAGAAAAGGTCACTGAAGCTCAGACGGAGCCTACGACCGCTTTTGTTGCCACAACTGCCGATTCGGTTACAGCACCGGTTCCACCTTCAACAGAAGCACTTACAGAGGCACAGACTACAATTGAATCCACTTCAGAAACAGCACCTAACGATACTTCAGGCACAACAGTTGTATCCACTACAGGAGCAGGCGAACTTCCTATTACGGACGAAGAGTACATTATTCTCTGTAATGCGGTTGCCAACGAAGCAGGTTCAGACTGGATAAGTGTCAATGATAAGGCTAAGGTTGTCGAGGTAATCATGAACAGAGTTAAGTCTGAGACATTCCCGAACACGATATACGGTGTTCTTGCTCAGCCTAATCAGTTCGACGGCGCATACAACTACATTAATCTCGGCGTATTTTCAAGCTTTGTAACAGATACAGTCAAAGAGGCTGTAAACCTTTATTTTAGCAGTCCTGAGACATTCAGTGAAGGCTATTATTATTTCTACGGCGACGGTTACCAGAACCATTTTTCTTAAATAACGAAAAAAATGAGCGGAACTAAACAGAGTTCTGCTCTTTTTTGTTTGTAATCAGGAATATTTTGTGGTATAATATTAGTGCTGAAATTTATGCAGAAATATTATCGGAGGACAGCTATGTTTGATATTAATAGAATTGCAAAGCTTGCGGCACTGAATATCGAGCCTGACGAACGAACAGCGCTTGAACATGATATGGCAGAAATAGTGGCTATGGTAGCGGAACTGCCAGAATATGACGGCAGTCTCCTTTATGGAAACGGCGGAATTATGGAACTGCGTGATGATGTTGTTGAAAACTGCGGCTGTACGCAGGAAGAACTTATGTCAAATGCACCTGAGTTAGTCGGAGGCTGTTTTGGTGTTCCCAAAACTGTGGAGTATTGATATGAGACTGTGTGAGAGAAGTGCGGCAGAACTTTCAGCTATGCTGCGAAGAAAAGAATGCAGTGCGGCTGAACTGCTTGCTGATGTGAAAAAGAAGATATGCGAAACCGAACCAACAGTCAATGCATTCATTACCATTGACGAAAATGCCGAAAAATCCGCAATATCAGTGGATAAAGCCATTGCGGAAGGTTTGCCGCTTTCGCCCCTTGCAGGTATTCCTGTTGCTGTCAAGGATAATATTTCAACAAAAGGTCTGCTCACTACCTGTGGTTCACGTATGCTTGAAAATTATGTTCCGCCGTATGATGCAGAGGTAGTTTCACGTCTGCGCAGGGCAGGTGCGGTAATCATAGGCAAGACAAATATGGATGAATTCGGCATGGGTTCGGCATCTGATACGTCAGTATACGGCGCTGTCCGAAATCCGCTAAACAGAGATTTTTCGGCAGGCGGCTCGTCAGGAGGTTCAGCCGCCGCAGTTCGTTCAGGTGAGGCGGTTCTTGCTCTTGGTTCTGATACGGGAGGTTCTGTCCGTCAGCCTGCGGCATTTTGCGGAATTGTCGGTTTTAAGCCTACTTATGGCACTGTTTCACGCTATGGACTTGTAGCTTTTGCAAGTTCACTGGAGCAGATAGGCTCAATGGGACGTACTGTTGCAGATACGGCTATGTTCCACAGCGTTATCAGCGGATATGATGCAAAGGACGCTGTTTCGGCAAAAAATTACAATTTTGAGAATTTATGCGGTATGGCTGATATGAACGGTTTGCGTGTCGGGATACCTATGGAACTGTTTGGTGATAGTATCTCTGATGATGTAAAAAATGCTGTAAATTCGGCGGCAAGGCTCATGGAAAAGAACGGTGCATACATCAGCCGAATCAGTATTCCAACTCTGAAATATGCCGCAAATGCATATTATATCATTTCGTCTGCCGAAGCATCTTCCAATCTTGCGAGATTTGACGGTGTTCGTTTCGGTCATCGTGCGGAAAACTGCAATACGCTTGCGGAGATGTATGAAAAATCAAGGAGCGAAGGCTTTGGAGCAGAGGTCAAAAGGCGAATAATGCTTGGTACTTTCGTGCTGAGTGATGGTGCATTTGATGAATACTATAAACGTGCTGTTCTTGCGGCAAAACACTTGTCTTTCGAGCTATCTGAGACTATGAAAGAGCATGATGTACTGCTGATGCCTGTATATCCGACAGCATCTTTGAGACTTGATGAAAAAGTTTCGCCTGTTCAGCGATATGCGGCTGACCTTTGCACTGTATCTGCAAATCTTTCAGGAATGCCGGCGATAAGCCTGCCGTTTGGGACAAATGTCTCAGGAATGCCTCTTGCGGTTCAGCTTATGGGAGCAAAATTCTCTGACAGCCGACTTCTTTCCATAGCATCTTCACTTGAAAATTTAGTCGGAGGTGAGCATTAATGGGAGATTGGGAAACTGTTATAGGACTTGAAATTCATGCCGAACTTAACACTAAAACAAAGATATACTGTGGCTGTAAGAACGAATTCGGGGCAGCGCCAAATACGAATGTATGTCCTGTATGTATGGGACTTCCTGGTGCGCTTCCTGTTATGAACGGCAAAGTTACGGAGTATGCCGTAAAAATGGGACACGCCCTAAATTGTGAGATAAATCCTGTAAGCAGTCAGGCAAGAAAGAATTATTTTTATCCCGATCTGCCAAAAGCTTACCAGATATCACAGGGAGAATTTCCGATTTGCGGCAAAGGTCATCTTGATATTCTTGTTGACGGAAAAGTACGCAGAATAGGCATAAACCGAATCCATACCGAGGAAGATGCAGGAAAACTCATTCATGACGGCGTATACAGCGGCTCACTTGTTGACCTGAACAGATGCGGCGTTCCGCTCATTGAAATTGTGACTGAACCCGACCTGAGAAGTTCGCATGAAGCGTGGATATTCCTGACGATGATAAAGAGTATTCTGCGATATATTGACATTTCCGACTGCAAGATGCAGGAAGGATCAATTCGTTGTGACGTGAATGTTTCGGTCAGAAAAAGCGGTCAGCCTCTTGGCACGAGATGCGAGATGAAGAATATCAATAGTTTCAGTGCGGCAGTCCGTGCGATTGAATTTGAGGCTGACAGGCAGATAAAACTGCTTGAAAACGGAGGTACAGTCGTTCAGGAAACCCGCCGCTGGGACGATATGAAGGGAAACAGCACAGTCATGCGTACCAAGGAAAATGCGCAGGATTACAGATATTTCCCTGAGCCTGACATGGGCGCAACAGTGCTTGATGAACGGGATATCGCTGAAATCGGCGGAAAAGTACCCGAACTTCCGAATGAAAAGCAGATTAGATATGTTAACGAATACGGTATGTCAGAAACAGATGCATATACACTGGTTCTTGACTGCGATAAATCGTCATTTTTTGATGATTGCTGTGCTGTCGGGATATGTACTCCGAAAGAAGCGGCAAAGTGGATAATCGGCGATATATCGAGATATACTAACGATACCGGAATATTGGTTAGCGACACAAAGCTCACTCCGCAGTCACTTGCTGAACTGGTTAAATATGTTGAAAATGATACAGTTTCAGTTAGCGGAGCAAAAAAAGTGTTTGATGTACTCATTTCAGATGGCGGCGTGACGGCTGAAATTATCCGAAAACTCGGTGTAATACAGAATTCTGATGCTGATTTTATTGAAAAGCTTGTGGAAGATATAATACAGGACAATGAAAAATCCGTTGCTGATTACAAAAACGGAAAGGACAAAGCCCTCGGATTTCTTGTTGGTCAGGCAATGAAAAGGTCGCAGGGACGTGCAAATCCGTCTCTTGTCAGGGAAGTATTTCTAAGGAGACTTGCAGAATGAGACAGTTTAACGTGACGGGAATGAGCTGTGCCGCCTGCAGTGCCCGTGTAGAAAAAGCTGTGAGTGCCGTAAATGGCGTAAAATCATGCTCTGTCAGCCTTCTGACAAATTCGATGGGGGTTGAGGGGACTGCGAGTGATGCGGATATTATCAATGCCGTGCGGAATGCAGGATACGGGGCATCTTCCAAAGAACGCAAAACAGCCATAAATGATGATTTTTTGAAAGATACTGAAACTCCTCTGATGCTGAAAAGGCTGGTTATTTCGCTGATTTTTCTGCTCATTCTGATGTATATTTCAATGGGACATTCCATGTTCGGATTTCCTTTGCCGCAGATAATCTCTGAAAATCCCATAATATCGGGGATATTACAGCTTATTCTTTCGGCGGCAGTCATGGTGACGAATCAGAAGTTTTTCGTCAGCGGAGTGCGTGGAATTGCCCATGGTGCGCCGAATATGGATACTCTTGTAGCAATCGGTTCGGGAACTTCCTTCATTTACAGTGTATGGTCACTTCTTGCTATGGCTGATACTCTTGCAAATGACGGTTTATCTGCACTTTATAGTAACAGCCATTCTTTATATTTTGATTCTGCGGCTATGATTCTGACACTTATAACAGTCGGAAAAATGCTTGAATCACGCTCAAAAGGCAGGACAACAGATGCATTGAAAGGACTTATACGCCTTGCGCCCAAAACTGCAATGGTTATTGTTAACGGCATGGAAACAGAAATTCCTGTTGAAAATGTTGAAAAAGGGGATATTTTCGTTGTTCGTGCAGGTCAGAGCATCCCTGTTGACGGCGAAATTATTGAGGGCGAGGCATCTTTGGATGAATCGGCGCTGACAGGTGAAAGCATTCCTGTTGACAAAACTGTTGGCGATAGTGTTTCTGCGGCAACATTCAGCAGTTCAGGTTATATACGGTGCAGGGCTACTCGTGTCGGAGAGGATACAACGCTTTCACAAATAATTCAGATGGTCGGTGATGCTGCTGCAACGAAAGCTCCTATTGCAAAAATTGCGGACAAAGCGGCAGGAATTTTTGTTCCAACAGTCATCTTAATTGCTGTTGTAACTTTTGCCGTCTGGCTTATCGTTGGCGAGACATTCGTAAATGCACTTTCACGAGCAATAGCCGTGCTTGTTATCAGCTGTCCGTGTGCTCTGGGGCTTGCAACACCTGTTGCTGTAATGGTAGGAAGTGGAGTAGGCGCAAAGAACGGTATATTGTTCAAAACGGCATCTTCACTTGAAGCGGCAGGGAAGGTTTCGGCAGTGCTTCTTGACAAAACAGGCACAATAACTGAGGGCAGACCGCAGGTTACTGATGTAATTCCTGTTGATAATTTCAGTGAAAGTGAACTGCTTGAAATTGCCTATTCTCTTGAATCAAAAAGTGAACATCCTTTTGCAAAATCTATAATCAAATATTGCGATGAGAGACATATGGCAATTCGTGATATCACTGAATACAGGACATTTGCAGGAAACGGTATTTCGGGAAAGATTGACAATATGAGTATTATTGGCGGAAATGTTAAGTTTATTTCAGAGTATACCGAAGTATCTGCTGACGTTGCTGATATGGCTGAAAGACTCGCTGATGAGGGAAAAACTCCGCTTTTGTTTGCAATTGACGGCAGGCTTGCAGGCATAATTGCCGTGGCTGACGTGATAAAGCCTGACAGTCACAAAGCTGTGCAGGAATTGCGAAATATGGGGATTCGCGTTGTTATGCTGACTGGGGATAATAAGCATACTGCGGATGCTGTTGGCAAACTCGCAGGCGTTGATGAGGTGATTGCAGACGTTTTGCCTGATGGTAAGGAAAAGATTGTCCGTGAAATGAAGAAACAGGGAAAGGTTGCTATGGTCGGTGACGGAATAAATGATGCACCTGCGCTTATGTCGGCTGATATTGGCATTGCGATAGGCAAAGGTTCGGATATTGCCGTTGATTCGGCTGAAATTGTACTGATGAAAAGTCATCTTAGCGATGTTCCTGCGGCAATACGTTTAAGCAGAAAAACGCTGAAAAATATCCGTGAGAACCTGTTCTGGGCATTTTTCTACAATATTATCGGTATTCCGCTTGCGGCAGGAGCGTATATTAAATTGTTCGGTTTGGAACTCAGTCCGATGTTTGGAGCGGTAGCAATGAGTCTGTCAAGTTTTTGTGTAGTCACAAATGCACTTCGTTTGAATTTACTTGATATTCACAGCGCAAAAAATGATAGGGAACGTGATAATGCTGTAAAAACAGGAGAATATATTGTAAAAACAGTATATGTCAAAGGAATGATGTGTCACCACTGCGAAGCAAGGGTAAAAACTGCACTTGAGGCGATAGACGGCGTTTCGGAGGCTGTGCCTGACTATGAAAATGGGAGTGTTTTGGTTACAGTATCTGACAATGTATCTGTTAAAGCAATTAAGAAAGCAATTACTGATGCAGGCTATAAATATGTAAAATAATAATTGTATTATGATGCGATTTGAAAAATAAAAAGCTAAGGGATATTTAGTTAAAAAATAAATAATATGTGAGCGACTTGACTTTTTATTCCTTTTATGATATAATATTTAAGTACTTCAAAGCAGAGTCTTTGAAGTTATGCGAATATGGCGGAATAGGCAGACGCGCTGGCTTCAGGTGCCAGTCGGGGCAACTCGGTGCAGGTTCAACTCCTGTTATTCGCACTCATTAAACTCCTCGATTTTTCGGGGAGTTTTCTTTTATTTAAAAGGAGATGCACCATGAACAATATCGAAATTGCAAATGAAACTTTGAAAATTACTGATGAAAAATTTTATATGCTTGGCGATAAAAAAATTGAACTTCTTCCGCTGAATTTTGCCGCTGTAGAGGTTGTCACGCCTGAATTTGGTACTTCACTCGCTCAGAAATATGTGAATATGTCTAAAGACGGGAAAATGTGTTCGTTTAAAGTGACGAATGAGGACTCCTTTCAGGCAGCTCATCGCTATGACAATCCGTTTGTCATGAATTTTGCAAATGCTCATCATGCAGGCGGTGGTTTCCGTCTTGGTGCAAATGCGCAGGAGGAGGCACTTTGCCGCTGCAGTACGCTTTATGCATCAATAAAATCCGACGCGGCGGCGGTCATGTACAGATACAATAATTCGCATATTTCCCGTGTTGAATCCGATCATATGCTTCTTTCCGAGGAGGTCTGCGTGTTCAGAAATGAGAAATGCGAACTGCTTGAAAAGCCATTTTATGCGGCTGTTGTGACGATTCCCGCACCAAACAGGCATGGTGCGGCACTTATTGCGTCAAAATCGCTTGTTGCAGAAACAATGACACGCCGCATACGCATTATGCTTGCAGTTGCTGCTGAACATAGATACAAAAATCTTGTTCTGGGAGCATGGGGGTGCGGTGCATTCGGTAATTCTCCGACAGATGTTTCTGAATATTTCCGTACTGTTCTGGTCGATGAGGAATTTGGCTGTTTCTTTGATGAGGTTTGTTTTGCAGTCTATGGTAAGCCTGACGGAAAAAATATAACAGAATTTCGCAAAAAATTTGAATAAACTATCAGGCACTGCACGAAATATTGCGGTGCTTTTTTACAGCATCTTGCACATTGTTCAGCGTTCAATTTTGTTCAAATAGTATATTAGAAAATTAGCAGTTGCATTTGTTGGTTTTATACAATAGAAAGTATCGGTTTGATATAAATAGCATATGAAATATTGAGAAAATAATAATATGTTGTGAAAATTTACTTATTTACAGTATGCCTTGCATGATTTAATGGCAAATTTCAACATTTTGCCGAAAATATCACTTCATTTTTGTTTTTTTTATGCAGTTGACAGATAAAACTATCTGTGATATAATAATGTCAGTAAGCAGATGTGTTCTGCTTGCTATACATCGAAAGGAGGCAGACTCATGAAAGTAAGCAGAGAAAGTTACTGGAATGTTATGGACTACATATTCACTCATTCGCACTTTATTGAAGATTCACAGAATCCGAAGGACATGATTGCCCTCGATTTTTCAGAAGAAGGCAAAGGTGTGTGGATGAAGGATATACTTGATACCTTTACAAATGACAGATGCACCAAGGAGGAACTGCTGACAGTTTTCCATATTCTTGAGGTCAGAGAAATTATCAGAATGAATTACAATGCCACAAAAAAAGATCACAGAATTATGGATTTCACATCGAAAGGCTATGAAGAATATCTCGTTATGAAGGATATTCTGTAAATAGCGGTGTTTCGCATGGCTATCCGAGCATGACAAAAAATTACACCTGAACTTTGCGGTTCAGGTGTTTTTTGTTTTTATCAGTTCTTTTCTTCAATGGCAGATATAAGGTCAATTCTTCTGTGATGTCTGCCGCCTTCAAAGCCTGTTGTGAGGAATATCTCTGCAAGTTCACAGCCAAGTCCGCAGCCAAGCGTTCTTGCTCCCATGCACATTACATTTGAGTTGTTGTGCAGACGTGTGAATTTTGTTGAGAAAGAGTCAGAGCAGAGTGCAGCACGTATGCCCTTGAACTTGTTGGCAGCGATAGACATTCCGATGCCTGTTCCGCATATAAGAATGCCCTTTTCGCATTCGCCTGAAAGAATTTGTTTGCAGACAGCCTCTGCAATTACGGGGTAGTCACACGGTTCACCGTCTGTTCCCATGTCTTTGAATTCAAAGCCCTTTTCGCTCAGAGCCTTGATAATTTCTTTTTTCATTTCCACACCGGCGTGGTCGCATCCGATTGCTATCATATTA
Organism: Ruminococcus sp.; assembly: GCA_045641105.1. Taxonomy (GTDB): domain Bacteria; phylum Bacillota; class Clostridia; order Oscillospirales; family Ruminococcaceae; genus Ruminococcus. Next base: position 45,673 of record JAZUGG010000003.1, read on the forward strand.
TATTCTCCTTTATTCGCCTTAATTCAGGCATTTTTCTGTTCAAGATCCTTTTCAGCCTTTACCTTCTGAAGATAGGACACTTCAAGAAGTTCAGGTTCAGTCAGCTGACGTGATATGCCTGCAAGACATACACCGACAGCGTTCTGTAATCTGCCGTGCGGCGGAGCAATGGTGAAAACAGGTGAGCGGTAATTGTTAAAGAAATCAGCCGCTCCATCGCCGCAAAGCAGACATTCACCAATTTCAAGTGCGAGGTATTCTGCAAGCTCGTCACAGGATAATATCTGTTCCTCTGTGACTTGTTCTATGCAGAATCCGTCGCTTTTATATGTACACGTATATACAAGTTCGCCTCTTGCCTTCATTATTGAGCAGATGTGCCCTTTATGAGCGAGATTGTTGCAGGCAAGTCCGAGAAGTGTGGAAACACCGCAGCATTTAACTCCAAGACCGAAACTCATAGCCTTTGCGGCGGCAACGCCAATGCGCAGTCCCGTATACGAACCAGGCCCGTTAGCTACGGCAATTCCGCCGATATCGATGATCTGTTTTCCTGCCTGAGCGATCATTTCCTTTACGGCGGGCATGATTACCTGCGAATGTGTTTTCTGAGTGTATAAAGAAGTCTGGGCGAGAAAAGTCTCGGTATCCGAGTCAAATAAAGCTGCGGAAGCAGTTTTTCCCGATGTGTCAATTCCAAGCAGCAGCAAATCTTCCACCGTCCTCAATAATAATTTCACGTTCAAGCTCGCTGAGCCTGTTTATGGTAATATAAATGGTGCTTTTCGGGAGAAAATCAGCGATATTCTCCGACCATTCCACAGTTGCCACATTATCCTCAAACGGGTAGTCATAGAAGCCTGTGGATTCAAGATCCTCCTCAGAGGAGATGCGGTACATATCAAAATGATAGAGCGTAAGGTTATCGCCACGGTATTCGTTGACGAGAGCAAATGTGGGTGATGTTACGTTGTCACCGAGTCCGAGACCAACGGCAAGACCACGGGTGAAGGTGGTTTTTCCTGCACCGAGTCCGCCTTTATAAGCTATCATATCGCCCTTTTTCAGGAGACTGCCAAGCTTTTCGGCGGCGGCAATAGTCTCCTGCGGGGATTTTGTAATAATTTTAAGCATATCAGAACAGTCCTGTGATATTTCCGTTTTCGTCGCAGTCTATGTTGAATGCGGCTGGTTTTTTCGGCAGTCCCGGCATTGTAAGGATGTCACCTGTATAGATTACAACGAATCCTGCACCTGATGAAAGTCTTGCGTCACGGACAGTAATGCGGAAATTCTTGGGTTTACCGAGGAGTGACGGATTATCAGAGAGAGAATACTGAGTTTTTGCAACGCAGACAGGAATATCCCAGAAACCGATATTTTCGATCTCCTTGATAGCTTTTTCAGCCTGAGCAGTAAATGTAACGCCGTCTGCACGGTAAATTTCTTTTGCAAGCTTTTCAACCTTGCTCTTGATAGTTGACTGCGTATCATAAAGCGGCTGGAATTCAGAATCCTCAGCAGAGCAGAGACTTATAGTTTCGCAAACCTTTTCAGCAAGGTCTGTGCCGCCTTCGCTGCCCTTTGCAAAGATTTCACAGATAGAAACTTCAACACCTAGTTCTGCGCAGAACTGCCTTACAAATTCAATTTCAGCCTCGGTATCAGCGGCAAAGCGGTTGATAGCAACAACAACAGGAACATGGAATTTATGCATATTTTCGATGTGAGTCTGGAGGTTTACGATACCTTTTTCAAGTGCCCACATATTTTCCTTTGAAAGTTCATCCTTGTGAACTCCGCCGTTGTATTTCAGAGCCTTTATTGTAGCTACAAGGACTACACATGACGGAGCAAGACCGCCGAAACGGCACTTGATATCCATAAATTTTTCGGCACCGAGGTCTGAGCCGAAACCTGCCTCAGTTACAACGTAATCGCCGAGTTTAAGTGCAAGCTTAGTAGCCCTGAGCGAGTTGCATCCGTGTGCGATATTAGCAAATGGGCCGCCGTGGATGAATGCAGGATTGTTTTCAAGAGTCTGAACGAGATTCGGCTTGAGTGCATCTTTAAGGAGAGCGGTCATAGCGCCGCAGGCACCTATTTCACGGGCAAAAACAGGTTCACCGCTGAGGTTGTATGCAACGAGGATATTGCCGAGACGCTCCTTTAAGTCTGCAAGGTCTGATGCAAGACAGAGAATAGCCATTATCTCAGAAGCCACAGTGATATTGAAGCCGTCTTCTCTCGGAACGCCGTTAGCCTTTCCACCGAGACCTACGAGAATATTTCTGAGAGCACGGTCGTTCATGTCCATGCAGCGCTTGAAAAGTATCCTTCTCTGGTCAATATGCAGTTCATTTCCTTGCTGGAGATGATTGTCTATCATGGCGCAGAGCAGATTGTTTGCGGCGGTAATGGCGTGCATATCGCCTGTAAAGTGGAGGTTGATGTCCTCCATAGGAACAACCTGAGCATATCCGCCGCCGGCAGCGCCGCCCTTCATTCCGAAAACAGGTCCGAGAGAAGGCTCACGGAGAGCAAGAACGGTTTTTTTGCCGATACGGTTCATGGCATCTGCAAGACCTACACTGACTGTAGTTTTGCCCTCGCCTGCGGGAGTCGGATTTATAGCAGTAACAAGAATAAGTCTGCCGTCATTTTTGTCTGCAAGCTTTGTGAAAACATTTTCGGAGACCTTAGCCTTGTAATGACCATAGGGTTCAAGGTCTTCCTCGTCGATGCCGAGACCTGCGGCAATTTCAGAAATTCGCTTCATTTCGGCTTTCTGAGCAATTTCGATATCTGATAACATAGTCGATCCTCCGATAACAATAATATTATTTTTATTATATCACATTTCAAAGGCAATTTCAATAGCAATACCGCACAAACAATAAAAGAATTCATAGTATAAACAAAATGTGCAATTTTGCTTGATTTATTAGAAAAAATATGATATAATAATGTACAGACATAAACGTGATTGTCAGTTTAGTGTCTTGGCATAATTTTATTGCCATATCAGAAAAAATGGAGTGATGGAAATGAACACTATTGCAGTTATCGGTGCAATGCCGTCGGAACTTGTTGACATCAGAAAAGTACTCAAAGGTGCTGAGGTAAGAAAAATTTCAGGCTTTGAGTTCTATATCGACAATTTTCACGGAAAGAAAATAATCAACGTATGCTGTGGCATAGCAAAAGTAAATGCTGCGCTCTGTACACAGGTAACGATCGATAATTTTCACCCCGACTGCATCATAAATGCAGGCATTGCAGGCGGTATGAATGCTGAGGTAAAGGTTTGCGACATCGTAATTTCAAACGAAGTGCTTCCGCATGACCTTGATCTTCACTTCCTTAAGGACTATCCGCCTTACTGCGGAATTTTCAAGGCTGACGAAAATCTTATTGCCGCAGCAGAGAAATCATGCAGCGAAGAAGGCGCAAAGAGTTTCCGTGGAAGAATAGTTTCGGGTGAGGCTTTTATATCCAGCAATGATGTGAAGGCTGCTATCCAGAAGGAATTTTCCCCATATGCAGTTGATATGGAAAGTTCGGCTGTAGGTCACTGCTGTTATCTGAATGATATGCCTTTCGTTGCCGTAAGATGTATATCGGATAATGCTGACGATGACGGTGCAATGTCTTTTGATGAGTTTGAGAAGATCGCAGCTAAACGTGTTGCAGGGATCGTTCTCAGAATGCTCGAAATGTTATAATTATTGGAGGTAACAAAACATGAAAAAATTAGCCGCATTCTTAACAGCTGCTGTTGCAGTATGCAGCGCATTACCATTCACAGCTTCAGCTGAGGCAGACGAAAAGACATACATACCTACACTTTATTTCACAGGTGAGAAAAGTGACTCAGTAGATCCTCTCCCGTCAGGTATCCTTTATGTAAACACCAAGTCAGGCAAGGAACTTAAAACTTCCGCAAAGGTATTTATCAAGGATGATGCTCTTCGTGTAGGTCAGATATATGCAAAGTGGCTCTGGCCGGATAAGTATGTCACACTCAGCAATATCAAGGATCCTATCACAGCCGGTACTCTTGCTCCTTATAAGGACTATGTTACAGCTTCTGATATTCTTCTTAATGATTCACCTGACCAGAAGCTCATGGGCGTAAGCTATGCAAATACAGAAGAAAATGCTATTCCTATAACCGGCAAGACAAGTGACGAATATCCGATGGCTGTTTTTGATATCGCTGTTGATTCGGCTGCTGAAGCAAATTATTATGATATAGCTTTCAAAACTGAACAGCCGAATGTTACAAATATTTCTTACAGACTTTCTGACGGTTCTTCCATCAGAGATATCAGACCTTCCGGTGACAATGCAAAGCCGCTTACAATCGCTGTTTCAGACAGAATGCTCGGTGATGTTAACGATGATAAGACAATCGATGCAAAGGATGCATCAGCAATTCTCAGAAACTATGCTCTCAGTTCTGCAAGTCAGACTCCTGACTTCGATCAGGCACAGCTCATTGCTTCTGATGTAACAGGAGACAAGAAGTCGGATGCAAGAGATGCTTCCAAGGTTCTTTCGTACTATGCTTACACATCAACTCAGGCTGGTGCAGGAACTTCACTTATTGATTTCTTATTTATGGAATAATATTATTTGACAGCACCGCACATGATAACTGTATTCGGGCAGTAATGTCCGCTTTCAGTGTCTCAGTTTGTGTGGTGCTGTTTTTTGGGAGAAAGCTATGGTATATACAGTAACGTTTAATCCAGCTGTCGATTATGTCATGCATACCGGAAAGCTGAAAAAAGGCGGTGTGAACCGTTCGTCAAATGAAGAAATATTATACGGCGGAAAAGGTATAAACGTTTCAGCTGTACTTTCAGAACTCGGTGTAAAGTCAATTGCGCTCGGCTTTGTTGCAGGGTTTACGGGACAGGCTATTGAGAACGGCGTGAAGGCTATGGGTGTTGAAACCGACTTTGTCCACCTTGAAAAAGGATGTTCAAGAATTAATGTCAAGGTTATATCCGATGATGTCACTGAACTTAACGGGCAGGGACCTGAGATAGACAGTGCCGCACTCAATGAGCTGTTCAGGAAACTTAACAGGATAGAAAGCGGAGATGTACTCGTACTTGCCGGCAGTATCCCAAAAAGTATGCCGCCGGATGTATATGAGCTTATTCTTTCACGTCTTTCCGACAGAGACCTGCGTATTGTTGTTGATGCCGAAAAACTACTTCTTCTGAACGTGCTGAAATACAAGCCGTTTCTGGTAAAGCCGAATATTGATGAGCTTGGTGCTATGTTCGGTGTTGAGATACATAATGATGATGAAGCAGCATTATATGCTGAAAGACTGCGTGATATGGGCGCACAGAATGTGCTTGTATCAATGGCTGACAGAGGTGCTCTGCTTATTGATGAAAACAGAAATCGCCATAAACTTGGCGTTTGTCATGGATTTGTACGAAATGCGGTAGGTGCCGGCGATTCGATGGTTGCAGGCTTTATTGCAGGCATCATGCAGGGCGATTTTGAATATGCGCTGAGACTTGGTACAGCCTGCGGCGGTGCTACGGCTTTTTCAGACGGACTTGCAAAAAAGGAATATATTTCCAAGCTTTTATGGCAGCTGAAGGAATAATATGAAAAAAATAATTGCTGCCTGCGGAAATGACTGTGCAGTTTGTCCGAGACATCTTCCTAAAACAGATGAAGAACTGCATCATACTGCTGAATTATGGCATAAGATAGGTTATCGTGACCATGTCGTGAAAAATGAGGAGATATCATGCACCGGATGTACTGCGGATAACTGGTGCAGATACAGGATAGTGAAATGCACAGAAGAAAAAAATATCGCCAACTGCGGCGAGTGTGCGGAATATCCGTGCAAAACTATACTTGAATGCTTTGAGGTCACCATGACATTTGCGCCGATGTGCAGGAAGATATGCACCGACAGCGAATACAGGATAATGGAAAAGGCATTCTTTGAAAAGCAGAAAAATCTGGAAAATATCTGAAAAAAAGGAATTAAACTTGTGAGAAAATAAGGAAAAGTGATTTTGCTGACAATCAATTGAAAAGAAAATTAACCGCACAAAGCATTTTACATAAGCAGCTTTGTGCGGTATTATTTTTTAACTTTAGAGATGCCCTTTATTTATAAGGTGATCATTCTCTTGCGGTGACAGTTCCTTATTTTGTCTGGAGACTGCTGAAAGCGTTGTCTACTATCTTCTTGTCAGGTGATGAAGTGAATGCGCTGACTATCGGAACAATGAGAATTGAAACTATCATTGCGAACGCACCTGCGTTGATAGGTGAGAGAAGATTCAGCGGACAGCCGAGTGCGACAACATCAGCCTTGAGACCGTCAAATGCACTGATGCCGAGGCTGAACAGTACCATGTGTGTTACGCTGATGCCGATGCCTGTAACGAAACTTGCCCAGCAAGCTGCCTTTGAAGCCTTCTTCATGAACAGACCATAGAGGAACGGGCCGAGGAATGCGCCTGAAAGTGCTCCCCATGAATATGACATGAGAGTTGAGATAGATGCGTTTTTGTTGCAGGCGATGATAACTGAGATTATAAGGAATACTGCAATGAAAACACGCATGAAAAGCATCTGCTTCTTATCATTGAAATCCTTTACTCTCGGCTTGATAAGGTCATTTGTGAGAGTTGAGCTTGATGTGAGAACGAGTGAGGAAAGCGTTGAGAGTGATGCTGAGAGAACGAGAACAACTACTATTCCGATAAGGATATTCGGGAGAGCCTGATTGATGAGTGAAGGTACCATTGTGTCATATACAGGCTTGCCGTTTGCTGTTTCGATAAGTGTTCTGCCGCTTCCGTCGGAACCGTCGAGTGTGCAGTAAAGTCTTACGAAACCGCCCATGAAATATGAACCGCCTGCAACTACAACAGCGAAGATAGTTGAGATTATCGCACCCTTTTTGATAGCCTGTTCATCCTTGATAGCATAGAATTTCTGAACCATCTGAGGAAGTCCCCATGTACCAAGTGATGTGAGAAGAACAACGCCGAAAAGGTTAACAGGATCAGGGCCGAAAAGACTGCCGAGAGTGCCTGTATTTCCTTTGTCATCAGGGATAATGTTAAGTGCATCGATTGCGGCTGAAAGACCGTCCTTTTTCTGAACCGTGAGGGCTACTACTGTGCCGATGCCGATAAGCATGATAATTCCCTGAACAAAGTCGTTGAGGGCTGTAGCCTTGTAGCCGCCGAGTGTAACGTAAACAGCAGAAAGCACAGCCATTGCTATTATAATGTATGTACCGCCGTTTTCGCCAAGGTCAAATACCATACCGAAAAGACGTGAGAGACCGTTGTAGACTGATGCTGTGTAAGGGATAAGGAAGATGAAAACAATAGCGGCTGATGCAGTTTTAAGAGCCTTTGAGCCGAAACGGAACTCAAAGAATTCAGGCATTGTTTTAGCACCGAGGTGATTTGTCATAAGACGTGTGCGCTTGCCTATGAGGAAGAACGGGATAAGGCTGCCGATTATGGCGTTTCCGATGCCTACCCATGATGCTGATGCACCGTACATCCAACCGAACTGACCGGCATAGCCGATGAAAACAACGGCTGAGAAATAGGTCGTACCGTAGGAAAAAGCGGTGAGCCATGAGCCGACGCTTCTGCCGCCGAGCATGAAGTCTTCTGCGGATTTTGTCTTGCGTGATGTGATAACGCCGATGCTTATCATTATTGTAACATAAATGACCAGCACAACGAGCGTTGCAACTACAGAGTACATAAAAGATCGCTCCATTCATAAAATAATTATATTGCTTTATCATATGAAGCCCTGCGGAAGATTTCTCCGTAATAAATACTGTGAAGTTTTGAACGTCAAACCTGTAAAGCTTTAAAATGATAAAGTGTAATACCGTTACTTATTATACAGCATAATATCAGTCTTGTCAATAGTTTGCAGTACATTTTCATACATAATAAATATATAATGATATTGTTGTTTCTGTATGACAGAATAAGTCAATACGAAGTTAACAGACTGTATAATGCATGAATGTTTATACAAATAATATAACATAATAACCATTGAAACCACTTGACAAATTATACATATTGTGTTATTATTTATGTATTGTCATGTATGTTGTTTTCACGAATGTGACCAAGTGTATTTCCGACATACAGAATGTTACATCTGTGTCAATGTTCATGAAAAATCTTTCAGGCACAATGATATAGTGCTGTCATATGAATTGGGGGTTGAAAAAATATGGGATTCTCAGTTCGCCAAGTTCAGGTATCATGCATAATTATACGGGCATACTGAATGAAACGGACTCAGGGATTTTGCTGCTTTAGTAAAGTGATATGTACTTTTGCGGCGATTTTTCGGGACACATTGTGTTCCGATGGGGTAATCTGCGGTCTTCCGCAGGAAATTTATTTTTTAGGGAGTAAAAACAATGAATCTGAAAGGTTTAACAGCAAAGGAAGTTGAAGAAAGCCGTGCGAAAAACGGCTCCAACACATTAACACAGATACCGCCTGATCCGCTATGGAAAAAGATACTCGAAGGCTTCAAGGATCCTATGATCATGATTCTTCTCGTAGCGCTTGTTGTACAGGTAGTACTGTTTTTCCTCAAACAGGCAGAATGGTTTGAGCCTGTGGGAATTCTTATCGCAATTCTCATTGCAAACGGTGTTTCATCCGTAAGCGAAAATAAACAGGAGGGCAAGGCATCTGCCCTTAAAGCCGAAGAAGAAGCAAAGGAACTTGCAAAGGTTCTCCGTGACGGTCAGCTTATAGAGATCCATGTAAGCGAAGTCGTTGTTGACGATATCGTTTATTTACAGGCAGGCGACAAGCTTCCTGCCGACGGTGAGATCGTTGAAGGCGCACTGAAACTCGATCAGGCTGCACTCAACGGTGAAACTGAAGAAGCAGACAAAATTCCTGATGAAAAGTCAGAAGGTTATGATATAAAGGATCTTCTCAACAAGCACTATGCTTACCGTGGTACTGTTGTATGCGGCGGCGAGGGCTATATGAAGGTCAAAGTCGTTGGTGACAAGACACTCTTTGGTGAGCTCGCTCTCGAAGTTCAGGAGGATTCAAGAGAAACTCCGCTTCAGGTAAAGCTCGGCAAGCTTGCAAAGCAGATATCTACTTTCGGTTATATCGGTGCTATTGCAATTATCGTAGGCATTATTCTCAGAGCAGCAATCGTCGGTGAACTTCCGTCAGGCGGCGTTGAGTGGGTAAAATTCCTCATGAACGCTATAACAGTTGCTGTTACTATCATTGTTTGTGCTGTGCCGGAAGGTCTTCCGATGCTCACATCCATCCTTCTTTCTTTCCAGAGCCTTAAAATGTCCAAGGACAACGTTCTTGTAAGAAAGATCAACGGTCTTGAGACCGCAGGAAGCCTCAGCCTTCTTTTCAGCGATAAGACAGGTACTATCACAGAAGGCAGACTTTCAGTTGTTGAACTTGTAACAGGTAATGTTGTAAAATATGACAGCATCTCAAAACTTTGTCCTGAACTTGAACTTGATGTTATCACAGGTATCGGTGTTAACAACAGCGCAGTAGCAAGTAATGGTCAGGTAATCGGCGGCAACAGTACAGACCGTGCTCTCATGTCATTTATCGTTGAGGAAAAAGCCGAAAACAAGATGAACAAGGACGAAGTAAGAGCATTCAACGCTTTCAACTCAACAAAGAAGATGTCAAGCGTTACTATCTGCCGTGACGGAAACTTCTGCACATACGTAAAGGGTGCTCCTGAAAGAATCGTAGAAAGATGTTCACATTATATAGATGAAAACGGCAAGGTAAAGGAACTCACTGAAAAGGGCTACCTCATGCAGTACATTGATGAACAGGCAGGCCGTTCAATGAGACTTCTCGGTGTTGCCAAGAGAGACGGTGACAGTGACGAGGGTGATCTCACACTCGTATGCGTACTCTGCATCAGAGACAATGTACGTAAGGAAGCTGTTGACGCTATCAAGGAAGTTCAGGAAGCCGGCATTCAGGTAGTTATGGTAACAGGTGACCGTAAGGAAACAGCCTGTGCTATTGCCAAGGAGGCAGGACTTCTCAGAACAAACGAGGATGTTGCTCTTACATCAGGCGAAATGGCAGAAAAATCTGACGAAGAACTCAAGGCTATCATTCCTCACCTCCGTGTTGTTGCACGTGCCCTTCCTACAGATAAGAGCCGTCTTGTAAGATGCGCTCAGGAACTTGACTATGTTGTTGGTATGACCGGTGACGGTGTTAACGACTCACCTGCACTTAAAAAGGCAGATGTCGGATTTGCAATGGGTTCAGGTACTGAAGTTGCAAAGGAAGCCGGCGATATTACTATCCTTGACGACAATTTCTCATCAATTGCAAAGGCTATCCTCTACGGACGTACAATGTTCAAGGGAATCAGAAAGTTCCTTATCTTCCAGCTTACAGTTAACGTAGCAGCAGTTCTTACCTGTTTCATCGGCTCACTTCTTGGTGAGGCAAAGATGATGACAGTTATTCAGCTTCTTCTTGTAAACCTTGCAATGGATACACTTGCTGCTATCGCATTCGGCAGTGAGCCGGCATTAAAGGAATATATGAAAGAAAAGCCTATCCCACGTCAGGCAAGCATCATCAGTCTGCCAATGCTCATTGAAGTTATCATAAGCGGACTTTATATCACAGCAGTTTGTCTCTGCATCCGTTTTGTTCCCGCAATCGCTGATCTCTTTGGAAACAGCGACAGAGTATATCTCTGCTCGGCACTGTTTGCAACATTCATGATGGCTATTTCATTCAACGGCTTCAATGCACGTACTGAAAGAATGAATGTATTTGAGCATCTCGGAAGAAACAAGAGCTTCCTTGCTGTAATCGGCGCACTTCTTGCTATCCAGTTTATTTTCGTAATGGTTGGAGGAGACTTCCTCAGCGTTACACCTCTTAATGTAAAGACATGGATCATCTGTATCATTCTTGCATTCCTTGTAGTTCCGATCGACATCATCAGAAAAGCACTTACAAAGAAAGAAAAGTAATTAATAGAAGCACCGCACTCTTTTGTGCGGTGTTTCACAAAAAATAAAGGTATTATCAAAAACATAATACTACGTAAAAGGAGTTGTTTGAATATGAGTATCAATCTTCAGAAGGGTCAGAAAATCGACCTTACTAAACACGGCGCACCAGGCGGCGGTCTCAGAAACGTTCTTGTAGGTCTCGGCTGGGATGAGGCTCAGAAAACAGGATTTTTCAGCCGTCCTAAGCCGATTGACTGTGATGCATCAGTAATTCTCTGTGGCGCAGGCGGACGTGTCCTCAACCCCACAGACGTTAAGCAGTCAGTAATCTATTTCGGTAATCTCCGTCATCCGAGCGGTGCTATTATGCATATGGGCGACAACCTTACAGGCGCAGGCGATGGAGATGACGAACAGATCAAGGTCGATCTTGGCACTGTTCCGATGAATATCGAAAAAATGGTATTCGTTGTAAATATTTATGACGGCAGGGCAAGAGGTCAGCATTTCGGAATGATAAAAAATGCCTATATTCACCTTATTGACCTTTCAAATTCAAGCGAGATATGCCGATTCAATCTTTCAGAAAACTACGATAACATGACAGGTCTTATTGTCGGCGAAATATACAGATACAACGGCGAATGGAAATTCAGTGCTATTGGTCAGCCGGTTCAGGAGGCAAGCCGCCTTCAGAATCTCATTGATATATACAGATAACAGGGAGGAATTAAGTTATGGCTATTAATCTTCAGAAGGGACAGAGAGTTGCCCTTGACAATACTCTCACACACGCACTTGTAGGTCTTGGCTGGGACACAAACCGCTATGACGGCGGCTTTGATTTCGACCTTGATGCTTCTATTTTCCTTCTCGGCGAGAACGGAAAGCTTCTCAGGGACGAGGACTTCGTTTTCTATAACAACCTCAACGGACGTGACGGTGCTGTAGTTCATACAGGCGATAACCTCACAGGTGAGGGCGACGGTGATGATGAAGTTATCATGATCGATTTCACAAAGATTCCGCCTGAGATAAAGAAGCTTGCTATCTGCGTTACAATTTATGATGCACAGGCACGCCGTCAGAATTTCGGTCAGGTCTCAAACGCATACATCCGTATCGCAAAGCTTGCAGACGAATTTGACACAGTAGGGGAAACTGTTCTCAAATTTGACCTTGAAGAAGAATTTTCTATCGAAACAGCTCTCGTAGTTGCTGAAATTTACAATAAGAACGGCGAATGGAAGTTCAATGCCGTTGCTGCCGGATATCAGGGCGGACTTGAAGCTATCTGCCGTTCATTCGGTGCAAATGTCTGATAATAGTAATATGAAGTGATAAAGTCACCTCTGAAAACCTTATCGTGCAGATTCGGTACAGATTTGCCGAAGATTACGGTGAACGGAATTCGGGGGTGGCTTTTTGATTAAGAGGTGAGTTGATGGTTGTATTCCAGAAGGGACAGCGCATAAAGTCTGCATCAGGCGGTGAGATCGAAATACTTGATTTTCTTGGTGCAGGCGGACAGGGTGCTGTATATAAAGTAAAATACGGCGGAGAGGAACTTGCACTTAAATGGTTCCATTCAAACCGCCTGTATGAGAATGAGCGCTTTTGCCGGAATATTGAGAATAATATACGACAGGGAGCACCTGCGGACTGCTTTTTATGGCCAATTGAGCTGACGGAATTTATCAGCGGTTCATTCGGATACCTTATGAAGCTGAGACCACCGCAGTATAAGGAATTTTCGCATTTTCTGCTTGCAAAGGTGCATTTTGCCGATATTTCGGCTCTTATAAATGCGGCACTGAACATAATAAACGGATTCAGGGCACTCCATAATCGTGGCTACAGCTATCAGGACCTCAATGACGGTAACTTTTTTGTTGATCCCAAAACAGGTGATGTGCTGATATGCGACAACGACAACGTAACACCTTATGGTGAAAACCTTGGTATTATGGGAAAATGCCGCTATATGGCTCCGGAAGTTGTAACGGGAGGAAAACGCCCTGACTGTCATACTGACCGTTTCTCACTTGCAGTTATACTCTATATGATACTGTTTCTGAATCATCCTCTTGAAGGCAAGAGGACTATGTGCCCATGCCTTACGGAGGAGCTTGAATATAAGTTCTATGGTGAGGCTCCCGTTTTCGTGTGGGACGATTATGATGATTCCAACAGACCTGTAAGGGGGGTCCATGTAAATGAGATAAGGCTGTGGAAAATATATCCTGAATTCGTAAGAAAGGCTTTCGGCAGGGCATTCAGCCGTGAAGCACTTGTCGGAAATGATATTGAACACAGAGTCATTGAAAAGGAATGGCAGGAAATTTTTATGCAGCTGCGTGATATGACAATAAAATGCACCTGCGGCAGTGATACATTTTTTGATGTGAATGAGCAGTCCTGCGAATGCATAAACTGTGGAAAGACACTTCTGAGACCAATGGTTCTTAAAGTGAAAAAGCGCAGTATAGCACTTGCATCAGGCTCAAAGATATATACGGACTGTATTGAGCCTGAATGTGACGATTTCAGGAAGATAAGCGGAGAAGTTGTTGCAAGCATCAATGATCCGGCAGTTCTCGGACTGAAAAATCTCACTGACAAGGAATGGGAAGCTGAACTTCCGAACGGTTCAGCAAGAAAATTCACAAACGGTCAGGTCGTAAAACTTGGCAGAGGAGTAAAAATCAAATTCGGCGATGTAAATGCCGAGATAAATTAAAGGTGATATTATGGGAATTTATGATGATGTTGTTGAAGTAACACGAAGAACGATGGTGCTGTTTTTCGTAGTGGATACCTCCGGAAGCATGAACGGAGCAAAGATAGGCACTGTAAACTCCGCTATTGAGGAGATAGTACCTGAACTTAAAGATATATCAGAAGAAAATGCCGATGCAATGATAAAAGTGGCAACACTTTCATTTTCTTCGGGAGCAAAATGGATAAACGAGCCTATTTCAGCCGAGACATTCCGCTGGAATTATCTCAATGCAAAGGGCGTTACAGATCTTGGAAAAGCATTTGACGAACTGAATGACAAGCTGTCAAGAAATGCATATATGGGCGATATTTCAGGTTCATTCGCACCTGTTATCTTTCTCATGTCGGACGGTGAACCTACGGATAATTACATGGACAGCCTTGAGGTTTTAAGAGAGAACAACTGGTTCAAAAAGGCTATCAAGGTTGCCGTTGCCATCGGAAAGGACGCAAATAAGCGTGTCCTCGGCGAATTTACTGGCGATCCGGATGCCGTTATAACCGTTCATACCCCCGAAGCACTTAAAAAATGGATACAGTTTGTCAGCGTTACGGCTTCACAGATAGGCAGCCGAAGTGCAAATGCAGTTGGTACAACAACTACAGTTACAGGCGAACAGACCGAAAAGCCAAAGAGCAAGATAAATCTCACAAAACAGGAGGAATTCATCAGGGAGATCAAGGCTCAGGAAGCAGCAGAGGCTGAGGACTGGGATGATTTTGACGACGGCGGTATCCAGTGGTAAGCGGAGGCGGCTGCTATGAATTACAAAGCATTTGCAATCTCTGCACAGGGCGAAAGTCATATCAGGCGTGGAAAGGAATGTCAGGATGCTTCTTTCAGCTTTTTCAATGATGATACAGCAATAATAGTTGTCTGTGACGGCCACGGTGGAGATGACTATGTGAGAAGTGCCGACGGTTCGGTATTTGCCTGTGAAACTGCTGTAGAGAATATCCGCTTTTTTCTGGCGAATGCAGACAGAGAAAAGCTGAAAAAAAATACTGATACAGTTCTTGCTAATCTTGAAGCAAGTATAATCAGCGATTGGAATGAGAGGATTCAGGCGCATTTTGCTGAAAATCCTTTTACGGAAAAGGAAATTGAACTTCTTTCCGAAAGGGCTGTAAATCGTTATATCAAGCAGAAGCGTATTGAATCCGCATACGGAACTACACTTCTTGCGGCGGCAGTTACAAAGGATTTCTGGTTTGCAATTCAGATAGGCGACGGCAAATGTGTCGCCGCCGATGCTGACGGAAACTTTGAACAGCCTGTTCCGTGGAATGACAAGTGTTTTCTAAATACAACAACTTCAATGTGCGACAGCGAGGCTATCATAAATTTCAGGCATTACTATTCCGAAAAGCTTCCTGCGGCTGTTTTTTTATGTTCTGACGGAGTTGACGACAGTTTCAGCAATGAGGAAAAGCTGAACGGTTTCTATAAGACCGTAGTGCAGTCCTTTTCTTCCTCGGATATTGATGATGCAGTTGGTGAACTCAGGGAATATCTGCCGAGACTTTCTGCAAAGGGAAGCGGCGATGATGTATCGGTTGCCATACTGCTTGATATGGATGCATATAAATAACGGGAGCGTGACAAAATGAGCAATGACAATAATGAGTTTCAGGATATTCTGAAATCTGTTATTGATGAAAATGGTGCGGAACTTCTGAAGGATGCAGGCAGAATGAATGCATTTCTGCTTGATCTTGCGCCTGAACACGGAAAATACCGCAAACTGATATCTGCTGTTTTACAGGAGGACATAGGCGAACTTATCTTTCAGGCAATGAACAAGGATAATGACGCAAAAGACCAGTCTTTGAAAAAATGTCTGCAAAGACTGAAAAGTGAGACATGGCTTACAGAAAGCGCTATGATACTCGGTATAAACATGGTCGCATATTCGGTAGGATTCGGCTGTCAGCTTCCCGAATACAAAGAGCCTGAACCTGTGAATGAGCCAACAGCGCCTGCCCCTAAGATTCAGCTTACAAGATCTGTGTCTGCGGCATCTGCAAAATCTGCGGCACCGGTTCCATCTGTGTCGTTCAAGTCAAAAAGTGTTCCGGATACACAGAGAATAATAGGTGACAAGATAATCAATAAGGGGGATATATCAGATGTATGTGCCGATATTTCACCGTATCTCAAAAATGCATCGGTTATCGGATATAAGGCATTTATCGGTAATTCCATGCTGAAAAGAGTTATCATACCTGACAATGTGAAAATTATTTCAGGCAAAGCATTCAGTTGGTGCATAAATCTTGAAATTGTGAGCATTCCAAGGGATATTGAGAAGATCGGCGAGCGTGTATTTGAAAAATGTCCTGCTTTGAGACAGATATCTCTTGAAAATTCGCCAAAGTATACTGTTTCCAACAATATGCTTATCAACAAGGAAAAGAAACGTGTCATGAAGGCATTGAACACTAACGGAAACTTCATCGCTACTATTCCTCACGGCGTAAAGTCTGTTGCACCATTTGCATTTGAAAACAGCAATGCCGTTACCATAAACATTCCGTCAACGCTTGAAAGAATCGGAAAGAAAGCTTTTTATGAATGCAGTTCATTGCGTGGATTTGATGTTGATTCGGGAAATTTCTGGTTTGCATCATATGACGGAGTTCTGTATTCAAACGAGGGAATGCACCTTATTCTTTATCCGCAGGGCAAAAGAGAGTCAGCTTATTATATGAATTACGGCACAGTTGAGATATGTGACAGGGCATTTATGGGAGCAGTTTCTCTTGAAAGCGTGATATTTGTAAATACGCTGAGAAAAATTGGTGAATCAGCATTTCAGGATTGTCATAACCTTATATCTGCTTCCATTCAGGCAGGTGTAACTGTCATAGGCGCAAAGGCATTTCAGGGCTGTGAATCACTTTTTAATATCACATTGCCGTCAAGCATTAAGGAAATAGGCGATTTTACGTTCAGTGACTGCCGAAGCATCAAGGCGCTGACGATTCCGCCGATGGTAGACAGGATAGGTCATGGTGCATTTCAGAATTGCTGCAGTCTTGAACGTATTGTCGTTCAGGAAGGAGTGTGCTTTATCGGAAACGGCGCATTCAGTGGATGTTCAGACAGTCTTGTGCTATATGTCAGAAATAATAAATTTGTGGAGCAATACTGCAAAGCGCATGGAATAGGTTGTGTTGCTCTGTAAAGGCAGAAACGCACAATCTTTGTGCGGTGTTGCCCTAAAAATGAAATGTCAGGCGTACCTTATTTTTATATGCGGTATGCTGTTTTGTACATTGATTCGTGGAGGAATAAATGGATAATAATGTAATTGTGGATGAACTGCCCTATCGTGTGGGAGGTCTGCTCTATACACCTGCGCTTAATGAAAGTATTGTAGGAAAACTTACCGCAGGCAGTATAAAAAATCTGACATCACTTGTATTCTGTCTTGAAGATTCAATAATGGACGAAAGTCTTGAAGAAGCTGAACTTCGTCTGAAACAAAATCTGAATGAACTTATGGAAAGCGGGGCAAAACTGCCGCTGCTTTTTGTGCGTATAAGGACACCTGAACATATGGCTAAGGTGCATGAGCTGTTAGGCGATGCCGAGAAGATACTGACAGGCTATGTTCTGCCGAAATTTGACCTTTCAAATGCTGACAGCTACATATCGCTCATAAAGAAGTACAATAAAAAATCGCTTGAAAAGCTATACATAATGCCGATACTCGAAAGCGGTTCGGTTGCTGAAATGAGCGGCAGAATCGAAACTCTCGGCATAATAAAGCAGAAGCTTGATGCTGTCAGGGAGTATGTCCTGAATGTACGTGTAGGCGGCAATGATTTCAGCAATATCTTCGGACTGCGCCGCAGTAAAAAGCAGAATATCTATCAGGTCGGCGTTATCAGGGATATTCTCGTTGCTGTGGTAAATGTATTTGCCCGAGATTATGTAGTTTCTGCGGCTGTATGGGAATACTTCGGCAGTGACAGCAATGGAGAATGGGCAGAAGGTCTGAGAAACGAATGTGAACTTGACAAGGTAAACGGCTTTATTGGCAAAACCGCAATTCATCCATTACAGCTTCCCGTTATCTATGAGAGCATGAAGGTCGAACGCTGTGACTATGACGATGCCTGTTCAATAATCAACTGGAAGCATGACGGTCTTGCTGTTTCAAAGGGCGGAAGCGGCGACAGAATGAACGAGAAGAAATGCCATACCAGATGGGCAGAAAAAATACTTATACTTGCAAAAGTGTATGGAATAAAGGAATAAGGGGAAAGCTAAGGAATGAGCAAATACACCGAAAATGAACTTCTTCGTCTTGCAAAGCGTGTCAATAACACAAAGAGGACTTACCTCCTTGTTGATCCTTTGCAGGGCAAGCATATGCCTGTTTCACCGACTGCCGCACTTGATATGATGGGCGCACTCGGCAGAATGGCGGCTGAAAAATATCCCGGAACAAGGCTGGTTATAGGCTTTGCTGAAACTGCAACAGCTATCGGTATGGCAGTTGCAGAAAGCATTTCGGGAAACTGTGCATACATCCACACTACAAGGGAAGATATCGCAGATGTATCTGAATGGGCTGAATTTTTAGAGGAACACAGTCATGCCGCAGAGCAGAGACTTGCGGCTGACAGCCTGAGAGAATATATCAGCAGCACTGATACGGTCATTTTTGTTGATGATGAACTTTCAACAGGCAGAACACTCATTAACATCATCAACAGCATGAGGGAGATTTTTCCTGTACTTGCGGCTAAAAAAATTGTTGCGGCTTCAATTATCAACCGTGTTTCAGATGAAAATACAGAGCTTATGCGTCAGAACGGCATTGAGTGCCTCAGCCTTCTGAAAATTGAGAATACGGATTATACAAAGGCTGTTGAGAATTTCTGTGCTGTAGAGGCTGAAACTGTTGCTCCATCTGAAAATCACCCGGATATTACGGCAAAAATCAAGGTTTCGGACACACGTCTCGGAGTAGTATGCAGTGAATATACAAATGAACTGACCGAGGTATGTAATGACTTCATAAAAGCGCATGGAAATCGTATCAGCGGCAAAGTTCTTGTTCTTGGAACTGAGGAATTCATGTATCCTCCGCTTTTCCTCGGCAGATGCATTGAAAATGCTGGCATAGCCGATGAGGTGAAGTGTCATGCGGCTACAAGAAGTCCGATAGGTATTTCTGACGGTGCGGATTATCCGATAAGATCCGGAAACAGGATACACAGCTTCTATGATGCTGACAGAGTGACATATATATATAATATTGAAAAATATGACACAGCAATCATTTTCACAGATGCCGCACCTGCAAATCGTCAGGCTGTAAGTGATATGGCAGGCATTATCAGAAGGAACGGCTGTGAGAATATAATTTTCATTGAGGGAGAAGCTATGTTCGGTACATATAAAAAGGAAGATGTAACGATACTGCTCAAAAATGTCACAGGACTTGTAACACCTCTCGGAACAAAGGAACGTGAGGCACGTATACAGAGCGGTACTCACTATTCGATGATGCTTCCGCTTGAGTATAAGCCTACGGAGACTTATATGAGCACTTTCACAGAGGCTGTTGAATTGTATGCGCAGTTGACTGCTGATGCGGTTGCAGGCGTTTCGGAGAAAATCATAAATGACAAGAAAAATCCGGTTCTTGTATCTCTTGCCCGTGCAGGCACGTCAGTAGGCGTACTCATAAAGTGTTACATAAAGTATAAGTATGGTATTGATGTTCCACACTATACTATTTCCATTATTCGTGGACGTGGAATAGACAAAAATGCCATGAAGT
Source organism: Ruminococcus sp. (assembly GCA_045641105.1). GTDB lineage: Bacteria > Bacillota > Clostridia > Oscillospirales > Ruminococcaceae > Ruminococcus. The sequence continues at coordinate 65,299 of JAZUGG010000003.1, forward strand.
ATATCCTTGACCGTCATTCACCTGAATCGATACAGTTTGTTGACGGCTGGACGGGAAAAGGCGCTATACAGCGTGAACTGGACAAGGCTATGGAGGAATACGAAGGCGTTTCGTCAGGACTTGCGGTTCTGTCCGATCCTGCATATCTTGCAGAAAAAAGCGGAACTTATGATGATTTTCTGATTGCAAGTTCATGCCTTAATTCAACGGTTTCAGGACTTCTGAGCCGTACATATCTCAATTCAGATGCTATTGGTGAGGACGATTTCCATGGCGCTCTTTTCTATAAGGAACTTATGGATGAGGATATGACCTATTACTTCATAGATGCTGTGGAGAAATGCTTTGAAACTGCATCTCCCATAAACGACAGCGGCACAGGCGTGAGCGGCATGGATGAAGTACGTGAGATATGTGAAAAATACGGTATTGATGATATCAATCTTGTTAAGCCGAGCATTGGTGAGGCTACCCGTGTTCTGCTGAGGCGTGTTCCGTGGAAGATTCTGGTTCACAGCCTTGATGATAATGAGCATCTCGGACATCTTTATCAGCTTGCCAAGGAAAAAGGCATACAGCTTGAAGTCTATCCGCTGAAAAATTACCGTGCCTGCGGTCTGATAAAGAAGCTTGCGGACAACTGAGGAGGGCGGCTTTGGTAACATTTTTTGCTGACCTTGACAATACGCTTATCTATTCCCACAGACGTGAGATAGGTATTGATAAGTTGCCTGTTGAATGGCTTCATGACAGGGAGCAGAGCTATATGACACGGAAAAGCCATGAATTTTTCAGTAAGGCAAACGGTATTTCAGTAGTTCCGCTGACCTCACGGACAATGGAGCAGTACGGCAGGCTTTCAGGCATTGCGGACAGTTTCGGCTGGGAATATGCGATCATCTGCAACGGCGGCATTCTCATGAAAAACGGTGAGATATGCCGTGAATGGCTTGATGAGACATATCGCATGACAAGCGATGCGGCAGAGGAATTTGAACGTGCCTGCAAGCTGATGAGAGCTGAAAATGATGCAGTTCACCTGACGGAAAAAATCATGGTATATGCATCATTTGACGAGCCGCAGAGTGTTGAGAATATGCTGAAGGAAAAAATCGATACGGAACTTGTGAGCGTATTTTCAGATCACCGCAAGGTATACTGCGTACCGAAAAAAATCAACAAGGGAAGTGCAGTGCGCCGTTTCTGTGAAATGGGACTTGCTGACGGCATGACAATAGCGGCAGGTGACGGCGAACAGGACTTGCCGATGCTTGAAAGGGTTGATATACCGATAGTTCCCGATGCTCTGTATGAAAAAATCGCTAATTCAGGAAAAAGGCGTGCGGACAGTTCACAGGTATTTTCAGACGGTATCTGTGATATACTGAAAGAAATTTTCTAAGAGAGAAATACTGTCACCTTTCGACATTTATAGCAGTATTTGTATGATATACTTATTATATTGCTTCCCCAACTAAACCTTGTCGTCATTACTTGTTTAAAATCCAATTTCTCTGTGTCATTCTCCTCGAAATACGGAAGTATTTCTTCATCGTCATCCTTGATAAATTTGATTTTTAACTTCGTCTTTTGGCAATGTTTAATTGGCGGAGCAATAAAATACTGCGTTAAAGGGTGATAGTTATGAAAAGAAAGGGCAGAATAAAAGAGTACGGCGGAGTTATCATGGCGGCGGAGACTGCTGCGGCATTTGCGGCAGGCTTTGTTTTTTCAGGGGCAGATGTAGGCGGTGCGGCGGCTTTTTCTGATATTTCGGCGGCAGGTGCGCTTGGAGTATCAGGCAGTGCGGCGATTTTTCTCGGAAGTCTGTTCTACAGCTTTATTTCAGGTGGAGTAGGCAGAAATATTGTTAAGCTTTCGGCTATGTTGCTCATTCTTATTGCAAAACTGCTGACAGACAACAGGAGTGAACCGAAAGTATGCGGAATTATCACTTCTGCTGGGGTATTTCTGTCGGGAACGGCAGTTTCTCTTATTATCGGCGAGTTTGCGGCAAAACTGCTGTTCTATCTTTTCTACAGTACACTTGCAGGAATCACGGCTTATTCGGCGGCTGATATACTGACAGGACTTCGCCGGAAGCATATGATTGACCTGACAGAGTCAGGCTGCTGCTATGCTATTGTTTACACGGTTTTTACTGCAACGCTTTGTTCTTTTTCACTGTCGGTTTTCAATATAGGTATAATTTTCGGTGAGGCAGTGACTTTGCTTGCGGCGTTCAACTATGGTCATATAGGCGGTGTGTTGTGCGGCGCTCTGACAGTCTGCGGAGCGTTTCTTGCATCAGCCGGAACAGGAATGACAGTGGTACTGCTGCCTGGGGCAGCACTCCTCACAGGCTATCTGTACAGGCGCAGGTCATGGTCTGCAGCGTTGTTTTTTGCGGCGGCAGGTATCATGCTGATGATACTGACTGGCATGACTGATAATGCAGAATCCGCTTTGCTGAATACTGTTCTGGGCAGTGCTGCATTTATGCTTGCTGACAGGAAATTTACCGATAAACTGGTGAAAACAGCATCTCTTTCGGAAATGTCTGCTCATGAGACAGCAGAGACACGCCTTATTTTCATGTCTGACACTATCAGGAGCATTCGTGATGATGCTGACAGGATAGCTGAAATGCTGAAACAGCGTGAGAATGACGATAAACACAGCGAAAACAGGCTTGAAAAAGTATGCACTGACTGCTACAGGAAAAATATCTGCCGCAGAAAGGGCAGTTCCGTAATCGAGGGACTTGAAAAGCTTTCTGTGATGACGGAGGTGTCCATGGAGTCATTTCCCAGTGAACTGGATACCTGTATTCGTAGGAATGAGCTTATTTCGGCGCATGAAAGCCTGATGCAGGATGATCTGATAACGCGTCTGCTTGAAACGGGATTTTCCAGCCGTCACGAACTCGTCATGGAACAGATGCGGACAATAGAGGATATTCTTCGGTTTGCAGGTGAATTTCCTGATATGAGAAAATCTGAGCCTGTAAGCAGACTTATTGAGATGAAGCTGGGAAAATTCGGCTATGAACCGACATTTACGTCAGCGTGTTATAACAGTTCCAACAGACTTTATGCTGAAATATATTTTGATACAGAAAGCGCTCCTGTTTCAAGCACGAGAATATGTGACCTGATCTCTGATGAAATGCGTATGGAACTAAATTGTACAGAACCGCTGAGTTCAGGAACGGAGACAAGGATCACTCTTTTTGAAAAGCCAAGATACAGGCTTGATGTCTATACGGCATCTTCAAGTGCCGATGATTCAGGAGAAAACGGTGATACTTCAATTTCGTTCAGTGAAGGTACAGGTCTGGGGTGTGTAGTTCTTTCTGACGGCATGGGAAGCGGTCGTTCAGCGGCGTTTGAGTCAAGACTCGTGGTTAAACTTTTCCGTCGGCTTATCAGCAGCGGTATGCGCTGTGATGCGGCTGTAAGGCTGATAAATGAAGTAATGCTTACAAAGTCAAAAGAGGAGTCGTTTGCTACACTTGATGCACTTCTGATAGATCTTGACAAAGGCGGAATGACAGTGATAAAATCAGGAGCGGCGGCTACTGTGATACGCAGGGGCAGGGATGTGATACGCATAAGTGCTGTTACCTTTCCTGTCGGAATAAACGAGAAGTCCGAGCTTTTTACTGCTGAACAGGATTTTGGCACAGGCGATATCGCAATAATGTTTTCAGACGGAATTAACGAAAATGAATACCTTTTTATCAGGGAACTGCTGCTTGGCGGTGATGACCTGAAGCGGATAGTTGATGAAATATGCAGCAAGGCTGACAGATTCAGCCCGAATGTCAGAAATGACGATATAACTGTAATTGGTGTAAGAATTGTTGAAAATTAAGTTATTATTACCAAACATTTAAAAAACGGACTTATTTTAATATGTCAAACTGCACAGACAATATATGGCAATATTGGTATAACATATGAATTTTTGTCTAATTTTACAAAAATGCTTGAATAATAGTTCCGTTTCTGATAAAATGTAATATAGCAAAGGAGGAGGAAATATGTCCGCAAATGTAAAAAATAATCCAAATGACTTTCCACTGTACCTGTTCTATCAGGGCAAAAATTCAGAAGCATACAGGTTTTTCGGCGTTCATTCAAAAAAGAAGGGCAGAGGCGCAGTCCACACTTTCAGAGTATGGGCACCAAATGCCGTAAGTGTTTCTGTCGTAGGCGATTTCAATGGCTGGAACAGAGAAATGAACCCCATGTCCCTCATCGCAGACGGAGTGTGGGAAGCCGAAATAACGAAACTGAAGCAGTATGATTCATATAAATACAGCATTGAAGCAAAAGACGGAAGGATCATCCTCAAATCTGATCCGTATGCCGCTCACTATGAAACAAGACCTGCGACAGCCTCCAAGATCTATGAAAGCACCTATGAATGGAACGATGCTTCGTGGTTTGAAAATAAAAAAGAAAAAAACATATATAAAAGTCCTGTGAACATCTATGAGGTGCATCTCGGCTCATGGAAAACTTACAGCGGCGATGTTTTTTTTGATTATATCACCTTTGCAAAGGAGATCATACCTTACCTTAAAAAGATGTCATATACCCATATCGAATTCATGCCGCTTACGGAATATCCCTTCGACGGTTCGTGGGGATATCAGGTAACAGGCTATTTTGCGCCCACTTCACGCTATGGAACTCCCGACGATATGAGAAAAATGGTCGATATGTTCCACGAGGCTGGAATAGGCGTTATCCTTGACTGGGTGCCTGCACACTTCCCCAAGGACGAATTCGGACTTTATGAGTTTGACGGCAGCTGCTGCTATGAATACACCGACGAGCGTAAAAGAGAACATAAAGCGTGGGGAACGAGAGTATTTGATTACGGCAGACCTGAGGTATGCTCATTTCTTATTTCAAGTGCGAATTACTGGTTTGATGAGTTCCACATCGACGGACTGAGAGTTGATGCAGTCGCTTCCATGCTTTACCTTGACTATGACAGGCGTGACGGCGAATGGGCGGCTAATATCAACGGCGGAAATGAAAACCTTGAGGCAGTTGCCTTCCTTAAACAACTCAATGAGGCAGTGTTTGAAAAGCACCCTGATGCCCTTATGATAGCAGAGGAATCAACTGCATGGCCACTTGTCACAAAGCCCACTGACGTAGGCGGTCTCGGCTTTAATTTCAAGTGGAATATGGGCTGGATGAACGATATGCTGAGTTATATGTCGCTCGATCCTATCTATCGTGCCTTCAATCATGACAAGGTGACGTTTTCATTCTTCTATGCTTTTTCAGAGAACTATATTCTTCCGATCTCTCACGATGAAGTAGTTCACGGAAAATGCTCAATGATAGGCAAGATGCCGGGTGAATATGAACAGAAATTCGCTTCATACCGTGCATTTCTCACCTATATGACTGCTCATCCGGGCAAAAAGCTTCTGTTCATGGGACAGGAGTTCGGTCAGATGAAGGAATGGGACTATAAGTCACAGCTTGACTGGAATCTCCTTACCTTTGAGTCTCACAGAAATCTTCAGAAGTTTTCCGAGAAACTCAACAGGTTCTATATGGAGAATTCGCCTTTATGGGAAAATGATGATTCATGGGACGGTTTCAGCTGGATATCCAATGATGACTATAAACAGAGCGTCATTGCATTCAGACGTACCGACGATAACGGCGAAGAACTGATAACAGTCTGCAATTTTGTGCCTGTAGAAAGGCGTGACTACAGGATAGGAGTTCCCGAAAAAGGAAAATATAAGCTTGTTTTCAACAGTGATGCAAAGGAATTCGGCGGTTCAGGTCTTACTGAATCTTCCGTAAAAACTGAGCCTGTTCCTATGCACGGTTTTGAACAGAGCATTTCTGTCTCACTCGCTCCATTGTCAGTATTCTATCTGAAATACGCACCAACAAAGAAAAGAACAACAAAAAACGAAGACAAAGACATTCCTGACGAGAAAAAGAAAACGTGCAGGAAAACAACATAATGATAATTGCCTCAGCAAAATAATCCAACACACTTAGGAGGAAGTATATGAATACAAAGAAAAAAGTAGTAGCAATGCTCCTGGCAGGAGGACAGGGAAGCAGACTATATGCACTTACCAAAAGCGTAGCAAAACCGGCAGTTCCATATGGAGGAAAATACCGATTAATAGATTTCCCATTATCAAACTGCACAAACTCAGGTATCGAGACAGTAGGCGTACTTACACAATATCAGCCGCTTGTTCTCAATGAATATATCGGAAGCGGACAGCCCTGGGACCTTGACCGTCTGAACGGCGGTGTCCATGTTCTGCCGCCTTATGAAACACAGGCAGGTGCTTCATGGTATGAGGGTACTGCAAATGCTATTTTTCAGAATATAAGATTTATCGAAAGATATGATCCTGAATATGTTGTAGTTCTTGGCGGCGATCATATCTATAAAATGGATTATTCAAAAATGGTTGATTTCCATGTTAAGAATGATGCCGACTGCACTATTTCCGTAATTAATGTCCCGATAGAGGAGGCTTCACGTTTCGGCATTATGATATGTGACGAGGAGATGAAGATCGTTGATTTCGTTGAAAAGCCGAAAGAGCCGAAGTCTACCCTTGCTTCTATGGGTATTTACGTGTTCAGCTGGAACAAGCTCCGCAAGTATCTCATGGAAAATGAACTTGATGCTAATGCAAAGCGTGAACGTGGTGAAAAGTGGTCAAAGGATTTCGGAAAGGATATCATTACATCCATGCTTCGTGACAACCAGAGACTTTTCGCATATCAGTTTGACGGTTATTGGAAGGATGTCGGAACTCTTGAATCTCTCTGGGAGGCAAATATCGACCTTCTTACACAGAATACCAAGCTCGACCTTTATGACAGGAACTGGAGAATATATTCACGAAACAACAATATGCCGCCGCAGTATATAGGCGATGAGGCTATAGTTGTGGATTCGATGATAGCAGAAGGAAGCATTATCAACGGAACTGTTGATTTTTCCGTAGTCTTTCAGGGGGTAACAGTTGAAAAGGGTGCTGTTGTCAAGAACAGCATAGTAATGCCGGGTACGATAATCAGATCCGGTGCAGTTGTGGAATATGCAATTATAGGTTCGGACTCCATTATTGAAAGCGGTGCAAAAATAGGCAAAGGCCCTGATGAAGCAGCCGAAGATGAAAAGTGGGGAATTGCCGTTGTAGGCAACAATGTCACTGTTTCTGAGGGCAAATATGTTGCGCCAAAGCAGATAATAGGCGAAAATATCTGATTTCAAAAGGAGTTTAACTATGAGTGTTAATTATAATGTTTTAGGACTTATCTTTGCAAGTATGCATGATTCAAATGTCAGTGAGCTTACAAAACAGCGTACAATGGGCTCTCTGCCATACGGCGGACGTTACCGCCTAATTGACTTTCCGCTGTCGAATATGGTAAATTCCAGCGTTCCGGAAGTCGGCGTTATCACAAAATCAAACTATGGTTCACTTCTTGACCACCTCGGTTCAGGACGTGACTGGGATCTGTCACGTAAAAAGGGCGGTCTGCATCTTCTTCCGCCTTATTCACATCAGGCAGGCGGTATGTATGAGGGCAGACTTGACGCTCTTGCAAACGTCTGGAGCTATGTCGGACGTTCATCTGCAAAGTATGTTATCATGGCAAACTGCGATATCATTACAGCTATTGACTACAGACCTGCCCTGAGACAGCATATTGATACAGGCGCAGACGTTACACTTATCTACAGCAAGGGAATGTATGACTGCGAGAAGAACACGGGAATGACCATAATGGAATTTGATGAAAACAACGTTCTCACAGATGTTATGGTAAATCCGCAGATGAAGGGGCAGAGCAAGATATGGCTTGAGACTTTCATCATCAGCAAGGACTTCCTCGACAATATCGTTCATGATGCTGAAAGCAGAAATCAGCACAGCTTTACACGTTACATTCTCCAGATGAACCGTGACAAATACAATATCATGGGATATGAGCATAAGGAGCTTTTCACAAGGATAGACAGCCTGAAAAACTACTATGATGCAAATCTCATGCTTCTGGACAGCGAAAAGAAAAATGCATTCTTCCAGAGAAGTATGCCTATATATACAAAGGTAGGCGACAGTGCTCCTGTAAAATACGGCAAGGGCACTATCAAAAACAGTCTTATTGCCGACGGCTGCATAGTTGAGGGTACTGTTGAAAATTCAGTGCTGTTCCGTGGCGTTAAGGTAGGCAAAGGCTCTGTTATCAAAAACTGCGTTCTCCTTCAGGGTACGACTGTCGGAGTTGACTGCAATGTTTCTGCTGTTATCACGGATAAGGATGCCGAGATAAAAGACAACCGAAACTTTAATGGTTCAGAGGATTATCCGTTCTATATCAAATAAATCCGTTTCAGAATTACAAAACATACACAATACGATATATGACAAAGTGCAGCATTGTACCATGCTGTATGATGCTGCCATAACAGGAAATGGTGGTGAAGAATATTATGAAAATTCTGTTTGCTGCAAGTGAAGCAGTTCCTTTTGCTGCATCAGGCGGTCTTGCCGATGTTGCAGGTTCACTCCCGAAGGCTATACACGAAAAAGGTCATGACTGCCGTGTGGTAATGCCGCTTTACAGAGGAATACCTGAGAAACTGCGCAGTAAAATGACGTTTATCAAAAATATGACAGTAGATGTTTCGTGGCGTAAACAGTACTGCGGAATATATACCTCAGTTTATGAGGGAATAACCTACTACTTCATTGACAATGAATATTATTTTGACAGAGAAGGTCTTTACGGTTTCTATGATGACTGCGAGAGATTTGTATTTTTCGACAGAGCAGTTCTTGAAATGCTGAAATACATCAGTTTCAAGCCTGATATCATCAACTGCAACGACTGGCAGACTTCGCTTATCCCTGTCTACTACCAGATATACTATAAGTATCAGCAAGGCTACGGCGATATAAAGAGCGTCATCACTATCCACAACATAGAATATCAGGGCAAATTCGGCAAGGAGACTCTTGCTGAGGTCATGGGGATACCTATGTACAACGCTAATCTTCTTGATTATGACGGCTCCGTCAATATGCTAAAAGGAGCAATTGAAACTGCTGATAAGATAATAACAGTAAGTCCGAGTTATGCGTGGGAGATACTTGATCCGTGGTACGCTCATGGTCTTGACAGGATTCTTGTAACAAAGCAGTACAAGCTGAAAGGTATTCTTAACGGCATTGATACCGACCTGTATAATCCAAAGAAGGATAAGTTTATCAGCGGTCATTACAATGCAGACAGACCTTCTGGCAAGGAAAAATGCAAGGCGGCGCTTTGTGATGAGCTTGGTCTTGAACAGGGCGATGAGCCTATAATCGGTATAGTAACACGTTTTGTCAAGCATAAGGGAATTGATCTTATCCGCTGTGTATTTGACGATATGGCAGCAATGGGCATAAAATTTGCTGTTCTTGGAAGCGGCGAGAAGATATATGAGGACTTTTTCAGCGAAATGGGCGACCGCTATAAGGGCAGAGTATCCGTAACGCTGGGATTTGTGCCTGAGCTTTCACATAAGATATATGCAGGTGCTGATATGTTCCTCATGCCGTCGCAGAGTGAGCCGTGCGGACTTGCACAAATGATATCAATGAGATACGGAACAATTCCGATAGTGCGTGAGACAGGCGGTCTGCGTGATACTGTGCGTGACAACGGAGGTATTAACGGAAACGGATATACTTTCAAGACATATAACGCAAACGATATGCTGTGCGCAGTCAAGCGTGCCTTTGAGGAATTCGGAAATAAGGACAACTGGGGCAGGCTTATGCAGAGGGCTATGGAATGTGATTACAGCTGGTCTGCATCAGCCGATGTGTATATCGAAACATATTACGAACTGTTAAACGAATAAATGCATAAAAAGAGCCTTAGAATTTAACGGCGGTACTAATACAGAAATTTTACTTTTTATCGGGGAAAACCTTTCTGAGGAAAGGTTCTTCCCCGAACCCCTTTCCAAAGACTTTTAGTATTATGGTGTATCTGATATGGGACATTTAGTCCCATATCAGATACACTAATGCTGAAAGTTTTAGGAAGGGAGTTTGAGGGAGAACCCTTTTTCAAAAGGGTTTCCCTCAATAATAAGTGCAAAACTTCTATATTAGTACCGCCGTTGTGTTCTCAGGCTTTTATTATTCTATTTGTTTTTGTTCGGCAGGCTGTTTGGTGTAAAATCTGAACATCTGCTTTTTGTTTCTCGGATCGAATGCAGGCCATTCAGAACCGCCGTATTTCAGTACACGTCCCTGATTTTCGCCGATATAGGAAATAGTATATTTTCCGTTCAGACGGTGGGCAACAGTGAAATTGCCGCAGACCTTATTTTTGCTGACATGAGCAAGTATCATGCGGTGATTCTGTTTGAAGATGATGCCCTTGTCGGTGACTTCAGTAGTAAGTATCGGCAGATCGTCCGAAAGTCTGCACTGCATACCGCTGACGATATAATGAGCTATTTCAGGCGGCAGGAAGGTATCCTCACAAAATCGTTTCAGCAGAGCGGCAACTGAAAATTCAGTTTCATGAAGGCGCATAGCGACCTCTTTTTTTATGTCTGAATAAAGAAGAACTTTTTCATTGCGGCATTCCTCGGCTATTGTATTGAGGGCTTTTGAAAAGCTGTTGCGATTGGAGAAAACATCGAGAGCCTGCGGAATTACGCCGCATTCTTCGATCTTATCCGGATAAATTATTGCGGCGAGCCTTTCATAAGCCTGATGCAGACTTTTTCTTGTGGAAAAATAAGTCATGCCTGTGGCGTGCGGCAGACAGCACATATCCGAAAGCATATGTACGGCACGTCCGAGATATGAGGCGGCCTGTTTGACATAGCCTGACTTAAACATAGTCAAAGCCATAGTATAGTCCTCCTCAAACATGGTGCGTGCGCTTGGTGCGAACTTACCGAGACCGTTTTTGTAATAACCGAGAAACGGAGAAGAATCAGCACCGATTGCAGAAACTGCGCAGTAATAATGCTTTCCGAGACCATTTTCACGGTCGCCTTTCTGGTCAGGTTTTTTAACAACATGGAGCATATATTTAAGCATTGGTCCGATGATTTGTTCTGACTTTGGGTAAAAGCTTTTCAGAAGTTCATAACTGCGTCTGAGAATGAGATAGTGAACCGGCGAGGATTTAGTGTCGTCTGTATTCATAAAAGCGTCGTATACCTCTGGGTTCTGTAGGATAAATTTATTTTTGTTCAAGGTATCAGCTCCTTTCATAATTCTATTATACACCATTTTTATCAACAAATCAATAGGTTTTGATGAAAAACTTCTGTGCATAATGCATTAAAAAGAAAACTGCTTTAAGGGCACCTCTAAAAACCCATTTTGAGTAAGAAAAAACAGATAGGTACAGTAGATGCAAGAAAAGCCATTGAAGGCGTGCTTTCGCACTACGAGAGGGCTTGACGCAGCAGATGCTGTGCATAGCTGCTTTTTCTCAGAAGGGGGTTTTAGAGTTGCCCTTAAGTAATTCAAGTTGTTTGCAGTTCAGCGGCAGACTGTCTGTCCCTCATTTTCAGCCAGCTTCTGAAGGCGTAGATGTCATTAACAAGGAACATCATAAAGCATATGACTACCGAAAAATATGACCGGTCAGATCTTGCGGCAAGCAGCCACATCACAATGAGTACGGTATCATTTGCGGCATATGCAATGGAAAAGTATGCGCTTCTGCGGAATGTGAGGTATACGGCAATGAAGCTTGTGGTTACGGAAATGGTGCTTGGAATGAGGTTTGCAGTGCCGAAATGCCGAAGGATAAAGAAGAAAACGACAGTCACGGCAATAGTCAGCAAACCAAGAAAGCACAATTCGTTTTTTGAGACAGTGTTGACCTTGACCTCGGCTTTATTGCCATTGAATGGATTTTTCAGCCATGCGGCAAGTGAGAATACCGCCATAGGCATAGTCATTCCAAGATATGTTATCATTTCACCGTAATATGCGAAAGAGTACGAAATATAGCCGTATATCAGACTGAAAAATATCATGAGCAACTGTCCGACAGGGTTGCCTTTGGCATTTATCATTATAGATGTTACGCCGATAATTGATGCAATAAGCGTAAGACAGCCGCTGCTGTCAAAAATCAGAAAAGACAGCGTTATCATGCAGACTGATATCAGCCAGATAGAAATTTCTGTCCGTGTGAAATATGCAGGAATTTTTTTCATAGTTATCTCCTTTAATTTGCAGAATACGCATTATTTTAGCATATTTCTGCCATTTTGTCAACTTTCATTTTATTTCAATCTTTTTGAAAAGTACTGTAAAATATTACAAAATTTACATTGCTACTTGAAATCCGTGCTGAAAAGTGGCATAATATTTTCAGGAAATTTTTTCGGAAGAAGGAGAAATCTATGGCAAATCAGCTTTGTATCGTCCTTGATTTCGGCGGACAGTATAACCAGCTTATTGCAAGACGTGTGCGTGAGTGCGGTGTGTACTGCGAGATCAAAAATTACAGAACTCCTATTGAGGAGATAAGAAAACTTGCCCCTGATGGAATTATCTTCACAGGCGGCCCGAACAGCGTTTATGACGAAAGTTCACCGCATATCAGCAAGGAGATATTTGAGCTTGGTATTCCTGTTCTTGGTATCTGCTATGGCTGTCAGCTTATGGCATATACTCTCGGCGGCGAGGTAACAAGCTGTACCAAAAGCGAATACGGAAAAATCGGCATAGAACAGAACGGAGGACTGCTTTTCGGCAATGTTCCCAAGAAAAATATTGTATGGATGAGCCATACCGATTATGTAAGCAGACTGCCCGAAGGCTTTACCGTCACCGCAAAATCTGATGACTGCCCGTGCGCCGCATTTGAAAATGCTGAAAAAAGGCTGTATGCCGTACAGTTCCACCCCGAAGTAACTCATAGTGAGTACGGAAAACAGATTCTTCACAACTTCCTTTATGATGTCTGCAAATTCAGCGGAGACTGGGTAATGGATGATTTTATTGATTCCACTATAGCCAAACTTCGTGAGCAGATAGGCGATAAAAAGGTGATTCTCGGACTTTCAGGCGGAGTTGATTCATCAGTTGCCGCAGGACTTCTCAGCCGTGCAGTAGGAAAACAGCTTACCTGTGTTTTTGTCGATCAGGGACTTATGCGCAAGGACGAGGGCGATTTTGTTGAGGAAACCTTCACAAAACTGTTTGATATGAATTTTGTCCGTGTAAACTGCAAGGAGCAGTTCCTGAGTGCTCTCAAAGGCGTGACTGATCCTGAAAAGAAACGAAAAATAATCGGTACTGAGTTCTATAACGTGTTCTGGGATAAGATCCGTGAACAGGGCAATGGCGGATATTTCGCACAGGGTACTATCTATCCTGACCGTATCGAAAGCGGAAAGGGCAACGAAAGCGGCGGCGGAAGTACCGCAACTATCAAAACACATCACAACATGGTAGAAAGACCTGCGGATATACAGTTTGACGGCGTAATTGAGCCTCTTGGCGAACTTTTCAAGGACGAGGTTCGCAAGGTAGGCGAAAAGCTTGGCATACCGCATGAGCTTGTCTGGAGACAGCCTTTCCCTGGTCCGGGACTTGGCGTGCGTATAATCGGTGAGATAACCGAGGAGAAAATCACTATTTTGCAGAATGCCGATGCAGTGCTTCGTGACGAGATTCACAAGAGCGGCATAGAGGAAGATCTGCGTCAGTTTTTTGCAATTCTGCCTGATGTACATACTGTAGGTGTAATGGGCGATCATCGTACTTACGACCATCTTATCGCTATCCGTGCAGTTACAACTGATGACTTTATGACTGCTGACTGGGCGAGAATACCGTATGATATTCTTGCAAGAGTGTCCAGCCGCATCACGAATGAAGTTGAGCACGTTAACAGGGTAGTGTATGATATTACTTCAAAACCGCCTGCAACGGTGGAATGGGAATAAAAAACAAGGCTTCAAAAATGGCGAATTTACGTCATTTTCAAAGCCATAATATCTCAATGATAACAATTTGATAACAGGAAGCTAAGCGGAATTATTCTGCGGTTCAAGTGGCTTACAGGTTACGCCACTCTTTCGCAGGTTCGTGCTTTCCACAATCATCGGTCGTTTTCGGCCAGTTAAGCTTCCATTCTGTATATTCGGCCTTGCTGATCTTACCGTCAGCAAGGTCTTTTTTTCGTCTCTGCCACTCAGAAAGGAGGTCAGTCATCAGGATAGAGCCGAAAACAATGCCCTTTCTTCTGTTACCGTCCTCGTCTTCGCAGTCCTCAATGCTGATCGGGTAATGCTCGTCAAGCTCAAAGAGCATCATCATAACGCCCTCCGCTCCGAGTATCTCATCATCCGCAAGGAAACGGGGATTCACGTCCAAAGCTTCGGCAAGCAATTCGACAAGTGCCTGTTTGGGTGTGCGTGTGCCTGATTCATACTGTGCGATGCGGACATCGGCAGATTTCTCGTCAAAGTCGACTGCCATACCGAGCTGTTTCTGTGTCATTCCTCTGAAATCACGAATGCGGTGTATCTTATCTCCGATAATGCTCATGGTGGTTCACTCCTTATAATACGTTCTGTGTGTAGAATTATTATAACATATTTGTTTAGGGTAGTCAACAGATACTAAACAAAAAAATTTAGAAAAATTTGATTTAGGGGTTGACAAAAGCAAAAATGTTTAGTATAATAAGACTAAGCAAAAATGTTTAGATGAAGAATTTTGCTGATCGGATACGCAAATGCGCCCGATACCACACAGAACAATATTTTAAGAAAGGGTTGACTACTATGTCAGAAAAATTTATCCGCGCAGAGGGCTACATCACCATCACAGGCAGAGTGAACCGTGAGTATTTCAATGAGAGAGTGTACTCGGCGGAACGCCCGGTGAAAGCACCTGAAAAGAAAGAGGGTGAGAACTGATGCCCGTATACAAGGACAAAAACGGCTCTTGGTATGTTATGACACGCTGCGATGACTGGCAGGGGCAGCGCAAGCAGAAGTGCAAGCGTGGCTTCAAGACAAAGCGTGAAGCTCAGGATTGGGAGCGCAGATTTCTTCTCCAGCAGGGCGGCGACCTCGATATGCTGTTCAAGGACTTCTACAAGCTGTATGAGCAGGACATGAAAGCCCGTTTGAAGCAGAATACCTGGGAGCATAAGGCTTGTGTCATCAAGTCAAAGATACTGCCCTATTTCAGGGAGAAGTCCATGAAGGACATTCAGGCAAGAGATGTGCTGACGTGGCAGAACGAATTGCTCCGTCACCGTGACAAGAACGGCAAGCCCTATTCGGAGACTTACCTGAAAAACCTGCACAATCAGCTCTCTTGTATCTTTAACCACGCTGTCCGCTACTATGACCTGAGTACCAATCCCGCAGCTAAAGCGGGGAGCATCGGTGTGAAGAATGCCAAGGAGATGAACTTCTGGACAAATGACGAGTATATGCAGTTCTCCGAGATTATGATGGATAAGCCAATCTCGTTCTATGCCTTTGAGATGCTGTACTGGTGCGGTATCCGACTCGGTGAGCTGCTGGCTCTCACAACTGCGGACTTCGATTTCAAGAACAGAAAGCTCCGCATCAACAAGTCTTATCAGCGTCTCAAGGGGCAGGACGTCATCACAGAGCCGAAGACCAAGAAAAGCAACCGCACCATTGAAATGCCCGATTTTCTTTGTGAGGAGATGCAGGAGTATTTCAGTATGCTGTACGACCAGAAGCCCGACGAGCGGATTTTCCCCATATCCAAGAGCTATCTGCACCATGAGATGGACAGGGGCGTGAAAGCAACAGGCTTGAAGCGAATCCGCATTCACGATCTGCGTCACAGCCACGTTTCGCTTCTGATTGAGCTTGGCTTTTCGGCGGTGGCGATCGCTGACCGTGTGGGACATGAGAGCATCGAGATCACTTACCGCTATGCACATCTGTTCCCGTCCAAGCAGAAAGAGATGGCGAATAAGCTCGGTGAGCTGAAGAAGGGTGGTGATTTTAATGTCAGCAAAGAATCTTGACAGTAAGGGCAGATTCAGGTCGAGGACAATCGGTTTCCGTGTCTCGCCCGAAGAAGATCAGCTGATCAACTCGGCTGTGGCTCTCTCAGGACTGACCAAGCAGGACTACATCGTGAAGCGGCTGCTGTGCCGTGATGTGGTGGTGCAGGGCAATCCGAGAGTATACAAGGCTCTGAAAAATCAGCTTGCCGAAGTCCTCGGTGAGCTGCGAAGGATCAAGAACGGCTCTGCTGTGGACGATGAGCTGCTGTCCACGATACAGCTCATTACAACAACTCTGAATGGTCTGAAAGGAGATAGAGAATGACCGAAGAAAGAGAAATGACCGCCCTTGACACACCTGTTGGCGCAGGTGCAGAGCAGTCATCAGAATTAACACCTACTATTATACCAGACTATGGGGAGGATTTCAACCCCTCAGCCGAAGAAATGTTCGAGGCGCAGAGGCAGTACGAACAGGAAATGCAGGCACAGGCTCAGGCGGAGCGTGAAGCTGCACGGGGCTTTATGCAGACTGTTTCGATGCCTGAGCTTTATGAAATGGTCTATCCGGGCAAACCGCCGATCATCGACCATTTCCTCTACCTGGGAACGTACCTGTTCGTGGGAGCACCAAAGGTCGGCAAGAGCTTTATGATGGCACAGATCGCTTATCATGTCAGCTCGGGTACGCCGATGTGGAACTATTCCGTCCGCAAGGGTACGGTGCTGTATCTCGCTCTCGAAGATGATTACCGCAGATTGCAGGAGCGTTTGTATCGAATGTTCGGAACGGAGACAACACCCGATCTTTTCTTTTCAGTTGCTTCCAAGTCGCTGAATGAAGGACTGCTCGATCAGCTCGGCACGTTCCTGAACGAACACCCCGAAACCTCAGTCGTCATCATAGACACGTTGCAGAAAGTGCGTGAAGCTGAGGGCGACACTTACAGCTATGCCCGTGACTACGATATTATCGCAGGGCTGAAAGCGTTCGCCGACAGGACGGGCATCTGCCTGATACTCGTTCACCACACCCGCAAGCAGAAGTCTGATGATAATTTCGACCGCATCTCTGGCACAAACGGTCTGCTCGGTGCAGCGGACGGAGCGTTCATCATGTATAAGAATAAGCGTTCCGATGGCGATGCGACGATTGAGGTATCAGGCAGAGATCAGCCCGACAAGAAGTTCATGCTCAGCCGAAACAAAGAAACGCTGTGCTGGGAGCTGAGCGGAGAGAAATCTCCCGAATACACAGAGCCGCCTGAGCCTGTGCTTGAAGCGATCGGTAATTTCATCAATGCAGACAATCCGACTTGGGAGGGTACGGCGACCGAGCTGATCGAAAAGCTGGAGCTTGACATCAAGCCGAATGCCCTGTCGCTGAAACTGAATGTCAACGCAGGAAAGCTGTACAATATGTATTTCGTGCAGTACAGTAATTCCAGAAGTCACAAGGGCAGGAAGATCACGCTCCGCTATGACGAAGATCACCCTATCATAGTTGAGCCGGAATCCGATACTGATGATACTGCCGAAGATGAAGTTCAGTATCAGCTTGTTGATGGCGATCCGAAAGCAACGGTGTGCTATGTCAGAGGTGATAGCGGAAACAAGTCTTTTCATGATATGACTGATGCAGAAAAGGAAAACTTTCTCGCTACAAGTTATTGAGCGTGACGATGTGTGACGGTCGTGACGATGTTTGTGAGGTCTCAAAAAGACCGTCACCATCGACACGCATCGTCATGGGGACTGTGGTTTTCAAAAAATGTAATGCGGATATTTGCAGATTATTTCTTTTCAGAAGATACGATTTCTGCAAAAACTGCGGTAACGATTTTTGATTCCTGTACCCACATTTCGGCTGATGGTTCAGCCGATAAAAGCCCCGCAGGGCGCAATAGATACTTTTGATAGACGGTCGCTCGGCTGTCGAAAGTATCTTTGCGTTACTCTTGCCAAGAGTAACAGAAGCAAATTCGGCTCCTGCCGAATTATTCGGTGCTCCGCACCCCTCGCCTGCTGTGGAGGCTCCACCATTTTGTCAGCCGCATCAGCGGCATATTCATAAGGAGAGTGATCGTATAGTACAAAGAACTCTGAGCGGCTGTTTCGGTCGTGGAGACCTCAACCACAACAACCGTTCTATCATAACTGAAAATGTAAATCAGGACAGGATCCGTGATGATATAATCATCTGTCAGCGTTCATTGAAACAGCTCTATCATGAGCTGTTCGATGAAGCGCTTGTAGAGTACAACGATAAACAGAAAAGACGTGACCGGAAGATCGCAAATTATCAGGAACATATCCGCCACAGCCGACAGGAAAAAGAATTCCATGAAGCGATATTCCAGGTCGGCAACCGTGATGATACCGGAGTGGATTCCGATATGTGCAAGGAAGCGGCTGCGGTGCTTGAAGAATATGCCCGCAGCTTTGAGGAGAGAAATCCTCATCTGAAACTGTTCAATGCTGTGATCCACATGGACGAAAGCACACCACATCTGCACCTTGATTTCGTTCCGGTATGTGATGAAAAACGCAAGAACGGAATGCGTGTCCGTAATTCTCTGACCGGAGCTTTACGGCAGCAGGGACTTGAAGGAGAAGGCATCTCCAATACCATCACTATGGCGTGGCTCGAACAGGAGAAAGAGCATATCGGTCAGCTCATGCTCGAATATGGTATCGAATGGGTGAAGCTCGGAACACATGAGAAGCATAAGAGTGTTTCTAAATACAAGGCTGAGAAGCTCCGTGAGGAGATCGAAGCTGCGGAAACTGAGCTTGATGCAGTTAAGCAGGAACTGGACAAGGCTTCTGAAAAGAAAGTCAAGATCGGTGAGATCGAAAGTATCGAAGCTAAGGAGTCCATGTTCGGCAAAAAGGTCACGCTTTCAAAAGAGGATTATGACAAGCTCAGCGACACGGCTAAGAAGTATGTCGCTATGGAGAAGACCACAAAGAAACTCCGTAAAGAACGTGACACAGCCGTACAGGAGCGTGACGCTGCCAAAGCACAACTTGAAACAGTTTCCTCGGAGCTTGCAGGCTACAAAAAGAAAGAGGACGATGCAAGGCACTTCACTCGCAGCAAGATGAACGCTGAAAGTCAGCGTATCACAAGAGAGGAACAGCTTACCCGTAATTTGCAAAAGGCGCTGACCGTCATTGATGCTCACGGTCTGCGTGATGAATACAACCACACAAAAGTAAACTCAGTACAAAGAAAGAACGTGCTGGAATAAGGAGGACTATATTATGATCATCAGAAGCAAAGACAAGGTTAAGGTAAACGGCAAGAACAAGCCCATATGGGTTCTCGACACCGATCCCCTGACCGTTACCCACAACACCGCCGATGCAGAGCCGAGCGTTATTGCGTTCAGCTCCGATCACATCAAGTATCACCTGCACTTCTCTGCTGAGTATCGCAAGGACAGACTGAGAAAACTTGTGGAAAGCGGAGAGATTGAAACATATCTTGATGAGCTTGATAATAAGGTTGCTGATGCAATTGACAGACAGACTGAAAAGAGTCTTGAAACTGATACGGAATATCAGACAGCTCTTGCTGTTGGTGATTTGAAGAAGGCAAATGGTCTGGCGAATATGGTTAGGCTTTGTGCGAGGAATGTGGTGTATGAAGGGATGATATATGTGTAAAAAATAAAATTCACTAATTCACCTTGACAAACAGTTATCAATATGCTATAATCAATCTGATAATAACTCTCAAATTGAAAAGGATAATGACAATGGCTATATATAATACAGTTCAGCGTCAGGAACTGATTCGATTTCTGAAAAAGCACAGCGAAAAGCCGATGACAATAGCGGAGATATATTCTGTTCTATCAGCAGATGAAGATTTTACTGATATTCCTGCACAAAGCAGTATATACCGTTTAATCAGGGACATGACAGATGAAGGAATTGTCAGCCGCAATGTCAAAGGCAACAGCAGACAGTTTGTATATCAGTATGTGGGTGATGGTGAATGCAGAAATCATCTGCATATGAAATGTACAAAATGCGGTCAGGTGTATCATCTGAGCGAGGAAACAAGCAGAATCATCGTTCA
>JAZUGG010000004.1:0-5625 GCA_045641105.1 Ruminococcus sp.
CTGAGAAAAAGCAGCTATGCACAGCATCTGCTGCGTCAAGCCCTCTCGTAGTGCGAAAGCACGCCTTCGAGGGCTTTTCTTGCATCTACTGTACCTATCTGCTTTTCCTTATTCAAAACGGGTTTTTAGAGATGCCCTTAAGGCGGACAAATTGTCTGCCTTTTATTTTTTTATTTTAACATAAAAAGTTTCGTCTTTTTCTGCTCTTAAAATCACTTATTTATACGGAGAATTATGCACACATACCGAAAGGAGCACTTTTTATGAAAAAATTATTCAGCATTTTTACAGCATTATTTCTTATGTTACCATGTTTCTCATGCAGTGAGACGAAAAAGCCTGATAATTCATCGGATATCACCGGTGAACCGATAGAGAACGAAACCGCAGAAAAGCAGTTCATGACATATAGCTATAAGGATTTCAAGGAGATAAATGTGCCTTGGAATGAGACTGACAATGAACCGCCTGTTGAACTGAAACGGTATGAATTTCCTGAACTGGACTTCGGCGAGAAAATACCTGCATACATGAAAACTGACGATCCGTTCAGGTATTATGCCAATGACATCCGTTATAATTCGCTGACTGACGAAAATGTGAAAAAACAGATATATGATGATTTCATGGCAAAAGTCGATATTCCGCAGAAAGGCGTTGCAGAGAAAATACAGCGTGACGGAAACAAGCTTTATGTGACAGTGAACTATGACAGGATCGCCGATACTTACGAATGGTCAATGTACTGCGTTGATATGGATACTGACGAGGTGTCCGAGGTCTATACATATTCAGGACTTGAAGAACAGGGAATGTTCTGGTTCTGGGATGCGGCTGTGGCTGAAAATGTGCTGTATATCCCAAAAGAACAGCATGACGAAAACGGCATTCAGTCATGCATAACCGCAATTGACCTTGATACAAGGGAAGAAAGCGTTATTTTTGAGAGCCAAACAGACCTTCTTTTATATAAACTGCCTGACGGGAATCTGCTTATCAGCGAAGTATTTGAGAGCGGAACTGACAATTTTTCATACAACCGCTTGGAGTATGACACAAAGGCAAAGAAAATAACAGATAAGGATATGTCTAACTTTTCATATGATTCACCTACTGATACAGGGACATATCTTGAAAAGCCTGAAAACTCCCGCAAGCTTGACCTTGTGACCGCAGATTACCGCCTTTCTACGGGTATTACTGCGGCAGAACTTCTCTTTGCAGACGAAAACAGAGCGGTTCTTATGATAACAAGCGACAAAAATATTCTGCATACCTTTGACTTTACGAAAATGGAACACTATGTGACCGAGCTTAATTCCAATATGGGTATAGGCGCTTCATTCGGTGAAGGCGTTGTGCTTGCAGATTCATACATAGATGATGCAGATGTGTACTATTTTATCCCGGACCTTGGTCTTGCGTTCACTATTGCAGAAAATATACATTATGAAAATTTTTTCGCTTATAATGATACGGTATCGTTTACGGAAATGGCTGACGAAAAACAAAAAGAAAACGGTATCGAGTTTACGGTTTCCTCAGAATACAGCGCATTTTGCTGGCTTGAAGGAAAGGAGCAGTAACTATGAAATTTATGAAAATCATCGCAGTTTTATCTGTACTCACTTTGCTTGCAGGCTGTTCGGAAAAGAAAAAGCCTGAAAATTCGTCCGAAATTACGGGTGAGCCTGTTAATGCAGAATCACAGTTCATGACATACAGCTCCAAGGATTTCAAGAAGATAAACGTGCCGTGGAATGAGACTGACAATGAGCCGCCTGTTGAGCTGAAATGCTATGAATTTCCAGACTATGACTTCGGGGAGAGAATTCCGCCGTGCATGAGCAGTGAAGATCCCATGAAGTATTATTATAACTATGAATACTATGAATCTATGGAGAACGAACTTGAGAAAAAGCAGATATATGATGAATTCATGAAAAATGCCAATAAGCCGCAGCATCCCATTATCTCAAATTTTCAGCGTGACGGAAATAAACTGTATGTGACCGTCAACTATGATACTATCTGCTATAATCACGAATGGTCGATTTACTGCTTTGACATGGACACGAATGAAGTGACTGAAGTGTATAATTATTCGGGACTTGATGATGACCGTATGCCTGATACCAATTACGGCGCTGTTATCGATAACGTGCTGTATATCACGATGAGAAATTCTGATAAGTCATATATTACTGCAATAGACCTTGAAACAAAGGAAGAAACCCTGATAATGGAGAGCGAATTTTCCTATATTCAGAAAATTTCTGACGGCAGACTGCTTGTATGCGAACAGATATCCGACATTGATTCGGACGACGCCCCTTTGAATAAATTCTATAATCTTGACACAGAAACAAATGAACTGACAGAAATTGAGCTTGATACTTCACATATGACATATGTTGGCGGCGGCTTTATAAAGGCTTATACCGAAAAGCCTGAGGGTTCACGAAGCGTTGACCTTATTACCGATAATTACCGCCTCTCAACAGGCATTACTGCGGCGGATATTTTCTATGCCGACGACAAAAAGGCAGTTCTCGTAACGCCTGACGATAAGCCTGTTATGCATATCTTTGATTTTGAGAAAATGGAGCACTATGTCACTGAACTGAAATATGAGTATTACGGCTATGCTTTCGGGGATGGTCTTGTGCTGCGGGCGCTCAACGGTTCGCAGTCCTATGTTTACTATTTCCTGCCTGAACTCGGACTTGCATTCAGACTTACAGACTATATCGACACTGCATATTTCTCAAAGACAGATAACATTGTATATTTCATAAATCAAAGCACCATGGAGAATGACGATAAGAATGACAATAATACCTATTCCAGGTATGAAGAATATTACTGGCTTGAAGAAAAGGAGCAGTAACTATGAAATTTACGAAAATTATTGCAATTATTTCCGCACTCGCTCTGCTTGCAGGCTGTTCGGAAAAGAAAAAGCCTGATATCTCGTCAGAAATTACAGGTGAGCCTGTTGTTGAGGATGTGACAGAGGAAAATGCATACAGAACGTACAACTGTGATGACTTCAAAAAAATCGACGTTCCGCTGAATATCGTAATAGATCAGCCGCCTGTCATGCTTAATAGCTATGACATTCCAATCGATAAATTCGGTGAAAGAGTGCCGCCGTGCAAGGAGTGTGAAAATGCGTGGGATTACAGCCCGAATGCTCAGTATTTTGACGAGTGCAGAGCAGAAGGCACTATGTCCGAGGAAGAATATCAGATCATCTATAACGAGTTCATGGCAAACAGGCTAATACCTTCAAGGGGTATTGTTCAGGGAATGTCAATTGACGGAAATATGCTGTATATCGGCGTTGATTTTGATTATTCATGCAGCGGCAGCCATGAGTATTCTATTTACAGCTATAATATGGATAATGACGAATGTGAGGAGATATACCGCTATTCTTCGCTTGATGATGAGGGCGAAATTCCTCCGTATTTTGATTTTGTCATTGACAATGTGATATATTATACTGATGTAAAATTCGATGATTACGGCTGTGTGACAAGCTGTTCATTCATGGAATATGACATTAATACGCATGAAAATAAGGTGATATACGAGTCTGAAGCATCTTTCCATGCCGAATGTCAGAATGGAAAAATTGTCACCTTGATGTCGGGAGAGCAGATCGACAACAATACTGAAAGAGACACTTTTTCAGTGCTCGACCTTGAAAGCGGCGAAGTTTCGGAATTATATACGATAGAAAGAAAAATGAGTTCAGATTTGGACGGAACGATATGCCATAACGGAATATTCGCCTATCTGAAAAAGCCTGAAAATTCACGCAAATATGATCTTATAAGCGAAAACTATACTTTGAGTACAGGTATTGTGGATGCGGAACTTCTGTATGCAACTGACGAAAAAGCCGTGCTTGTTACAAAGGGTGACGTTGCAGTTGCACATACCTTTGACTTCACGAAAATGGAACACTATGTTACGGATATTTCCGGAATTGAAGGCACATATCAGTCACACAACGGCAATCTGATAATCGGCAAGGGAAAAATGGGAAATACTACATTGTCTGTTTACTATTTCATTCCCGAACTCGGAATTGCCATGAATCTCACTTACAATACACCTCACAACCAGATAGAATATGCAAACGGTACTGTATATTTCACAGTTTCCGAGGAAGCTGCCGTTCAGACCGGCGGAATGACAGGCTACTTTTTAACGCCGACAAAAATCTGTATATTTGAGGACAGGGAGGAATGATGCATGAAATATATGAAATTTGCGGCTGTTCTGCTTGCACTCGTCATGGCGGCAGGCTGTTCGGACAAAAAGAAGACCGACAGTTCATCGGAGGAAATAAAGGGCGAACCGATTGAAACTGTCAGTGATGAAACCGAGCCGTATTCAGGCAGTTCGGAGTATTCCGAAAGCGATTTTTCGGAAATTCCCGTATCGCTTACCGTCAGTGAAGGTGATGCACCGATAGAAAGCATGGCAATTGAGATGAAGCCTGTTTATGATATGCTTGGGGAGCGTATGTCTCCATGCAAGGCTGATGATGTGTGGAAGGATTATGCGCCTAACTGGAGCATTAACGGCGGAGAGCCGCAGTATGATCCGTATATCGATGAGGTACTGAAAACTCCCGCACCGGCAAAGGTCGTGACCTGTGCATACGGCGATAATAAGCTGTATCTGCTTGTGTCGTTTGACGATTTATGCGGCGAAATGCATGACTGGGCGATTTGCAGTTATGATGTTGAAACAGGGGAATGTTCCGAAATATTCACCTATGAAGGACTTGAAAGCCCGATATCTTCTCCAAACGGTATAATGAGATATGCCGACGGAAAGCTCTGGTTCAAATGCTATAATGACGATATTCATGGGTATTCGCTCTATTCATTTGATATTGAAAGCGGCAGCTTTGAGGATGTGTTTGACGGCAAAAACGGCGAGATATATGAAGGCTACGGAATTGACAATACCATAGATACTATCCTCAATGCAGGCGAAAACAGGCTTGTATTCGCCGATTACAGCTTTGACGGCGACGGAGTACAAACAGTAAATAATGAATTTCGCAACGGACGTACCGTAAAGGCTGTGCTGTATGAACTTGACCATGATACAGGCAAATTCAGCGAAATATTCAGCAATGACAATATTTACGGCGATCCCGTTTTCTGCAATGGCAGGATAGCATATGCCTACAGGAATGAGAAAAGAAAAATAGCCGTTCATACCGAAAATTATACCCTGACAACAAAATTCAGGAGTGCAGACCTTGTGTATGCGGACGATAAAACAGTCGTTCTCAAACAGGTCGATTACAATTACAGTGCATCGGAATATGACCCGACTCCCGACAAAGCTCTGCTGTTTGTCTATGACCTTGAAAAGCATACAAAGCTTACGTTTGACGTTACGAAGCTTGGCAGTCAGTTCGTTGTGACTGACGGCGGAATTATCATCTGTCAGGGCACGGATTTCATGGAAAAGCTGTATTATCTGATCCCCGAAAGCGGCATTGCGTTTTTTATGAATATGTCTGACTATTCAGCGGAACAGCACGGAAATGCCGTTATCTCACATACACATGATAATTTTTATATCTATGAA
>JAZUGG010000005.1:0-44175 GCA_045641105.1 Ruminococcus sp.
TATGCACTTTCATCTACAAATAAGTACAGCAGAATAGAAGATTATATGGCTGACTATTTCAAAAAATAAAAACGTGGAAAATCCTCTTGCTGTTGTGGCAGGAGGATTTTTTCTTGCAACAGATAATATTTTATGTTATAATTAATTATTGATACAACTATTTGAAGGGCGGCGTGTGAATGGATAAGCAGATCATGAAAAATCTTGCGGCAGAGGCTCACGAAAGGCTGATTGACGGTATATTGAAGAAGAATGATTCAATCAGCGCTGAACTTGCCGAGGAATATGCGTTTTTCTGGTTCAGCCGTTTTATTGCTGTCAGGTATATGCAGGCAAACGGATTTTGCGCTGAAAAAAATATATTTGCCTCTGCTTTTTCATCAGACGATGAGGCATGGGGAATGCAGTTCCTTGATGTCTGCCGCAGATACAGAAAGATGATACCTGAATTTTTCACTGATGAAAAATATACTATTCCATGCGGTCTTACAGGCGAAAACGGACTTATAGGCTCTGTGATTTTAGAATTAGGAGATGATATTTTCTGCGGGAATATTCAGGTGATCGGCTGGCTATATCAGTTTTTCAACAGCAGTACGAAAAGCACAGTTTACAGTGAACTGAAAAATAACGTGAAGATATCGCCTGAAAAAATACCTGCTGCAACGCAGATATTTACTCCTGACTGGATAGTTCGGTACATGGTTGAAAATACGCTCGGGCGTTTATGGAATGACTGCGGCGGCGGTCTTGAATTTGAATATTCAGCCGATCATACCGAAAGCGGCACAGGTGAAAAGCGTTCTCCTGAAAGTATAACTTTTATTGATCCGTGTATGGGCTGCGGAAATATTCTGGTGTATGCATTTGATGTTTTCATGCGCATTTATCGTTCATGCGGATACAGCGATGATGACGCAGTGAGACTCATCATCTCAAAGAATCTTTTCGGGCTTGATATAGACAGCCGTTCATACAGACTTGCAGTTTTTTCGCTTATGATGAAAGCGGCAGAATACAGTCCGTCAGTTCTGAAAAGCAATATTTCGCTCAATCTCGGAGAATTCAGGTCTGCGGCTGAAAAATGCAGAAATTGTGGCGGAGAATATAATGATGCTTCACGGTACTGCGATATCTATGGTTCACTTCTTCACAGCGGTGACATGGATTTTCCATATGCCGAAAAATTGAACCGCATCCTTTCAGGGCTATATGATGCAGTGGTAACAAATCCTCCGTATATGTCGAACAGTAACATGAATGGCAGACTGCTTGCATATGTAAGGGCGAATTATTTTGACTACCGTGCCGACCTTTTTTCGGCGTTTGTCATGAGATGCTCTGAATTTACGAAAAATGGCGGATATTCCGGATTCCTTACACCATATGTCTGGATGTTCATTCAAAGTTATGAGAAACTTCGACGCAGTCTTATTGAAACTAATACGATACGTACCCTTGTTCAGTTTGAGTATTCATCATTCCGTGATGCGACAGTGCCTCTTTGTATGTTCACTATGAAAAAAGATGGTCTGTGCGGAGTCGGAAAATATATCCGCCTTTCGGAATTCAGGGGAGATATGGAGATACAGCGCATAAAAACGCTTGAAGCGCTGAAAAATGATGACTGCGGATATGTATATAAGGCATCGCCGAAAAATTTCATGAAGATGCCGAATGTTCCGACAGCATACTGGATAAGTGAAAGAGTTGCGGAGCTTTATGAAAAATATCTGCCGCTGAGTGAATTTGCCGCTCCGAGAAAGGGCAATTCAACATCAGATAATGACCGTTTTCTGAGACATTGGTATGAAGTAGACGTAAACAAGCTGAATACAGGCTGTACCGAACTAAAAAGGGAGAATACCCTTGAAAAATACTGGTTTCCATATAACAAAGGCGGCGGTTTCCGCAAATGGTACGGATTCAATTCCTATGTCATCAACTGGTATGATGATGCCGCTGAGATAAGGGCAATACCGACATCTGTCATTGCAAATTACAAGTATTTCATGAAGGCGGGACTTACATGGTCTACTCTGACAAGCGGCAGTTTCAGCATAAGATGGTTTGATGAGGGCTGGATATTTGACAACGGCGGATGCTGTATCTTTGAACTTGGCGAAAAGCGTGAATACATATGCGCTCTGCTGAATTCAAAGGTTTTCAGCAGTATTTTCGGTCAGCTCAATCCTACGCTGAATTTTCAGTCCGGAGATGTGGCTAAATTCCCGATAGTCTATAAGCCCGACAGAAAGATCGACAGGCTTGTACATGAATGCGTTCAGATATCGAAAGATGAATATGATTCATTTGAAACAAGCCGTGATTTTAGAAAACATCCGCTTATACCTTGACAAAATCCGCTTCCGGTGATACAATTTATATAGTATTTTCTTTAAAGAGGCGATAAAAATGTTGAATAAGCAAAAGATTAATAAAAGATACAGACCATTGACTGCTGTGATGATCATGACCGGTATTGCGGCATCAGGTATGCTGATGTCGGCGGATCATGCGGATACCGACAGTTCTGCACCGAAAAATATGGCTGAAACAGGATTATCGTTATACCATATCACGGAAACTGTGAAAAGAATGCCACTTCACGAAAAGGTGTGCCAGATGTTTGTGGTGCGTCCCGAAGAATTAACCAATTATGCTGATTATAAATCTGCCACAGCCGCTACCTGTGACTGCCTGAAAGAATATCCTGTGGGCGGTCTGGTATATTCAAGTCTCAATCTTTCATCACAGTCGCAGGTTCGTCAGCTTATTTCCGATACAAAGGCTTATGCCGCAGAAAATGGCTGTAATCCGCTGTTTTACTGCGTTGATGAGGAGGGCGGCAATGTGGCAAGATGTGCATATTCAGTCCATACGACCGCTTTCAGTCCTATGTATAACTACAGAAACATGGGAACAGTTAAGGCTTATGCCAATGCACGGACTATCGGCGGCGATATCGGTTCACTTGGTTTTAATGTTGACTTTGCTCCTGTTGCAGATGTATGGTCAAATCCACAAAATACAGTTATAGGCACAAGAGCCTACAGTGACAGCTTCACACAGTCGGCTGAACTGCTCGGACAGGCTGTAAAAGGATTCAGGGACAGCGGCGTTTACTGCACGCTCAAACATTTTCCTGGTCACGGTGATACTGTTGAGGATTCACATGACGGTATGGCAGTTGCCCATAAATCAGCAGATGATATACGTGACAATGAATATCTTCCGTTTAAATCAGGCATAGATTCAGGTGCGGAATTCGTTATGGTCGGACATATAACCGTTCCTGCAATGGATGACCTTCCTGCATCACTTTCTGAAAAAATTGTTACAGGTGAACTGCGTGAAAAGCTTGGATTTGAGGGAATAATAATAACAGATGCTCTTGGAATGGGCGCTATAATAAATGAATACGGCAGTGTTAAAGCCGCAGTCATGGCTGTTGAGGCAGGCAATGACATTCTTCTTTCACCTCAGAATCTGTATGAAGCTGTGGAAGGTGTTGAAGATGCAGTAAAAAGCGGAAGAATCCCGGAAAGCCGCATCGATGAAAGCGTTATAAGAATACTGTCAATGAAGAGCCGAAAAATGGAGATAAATCTCGTAAGGTTCATGGGAGATGTCAATAATGACGGAACGACTGATTCCCGTGATGCCAGTGCAGTTCTTGCGGAATATGCAAATATCTCAGCAAATAATCCGCCTTCATTTGATGAGGAGCAGAAAAAAGCCGCAGACGTGAACGGTGACGGCGTTATAGATGCCCGTGATGCTTCGGCAATTCTTTCGTATTATGCCGTTTCTTCAACAGGTTCTGATATTTCTCAGGAGGAGTTCTTTGGGATATCCTGAAGGCAGTTTTGTTTTTGCCTTGACAAAATGTGACAGTAATGGTAAAATTTAGATAGTACTTTTCTGAAAGGGGAAAGGAATTGTCTATGAAACAGGAACGTGACAAAGTTCTGCAAATAATGACAGCAGTGATAATCGCACTTATCACCGCTATTGTAATTCTTTCGGTGTATCTTATTGTACGCCGTTTTTCAGATAATAATAATGATGAAGTTAAAATATATGAAGTGTCAGAAACAGTAACTGCTTCTGTGACTACAGCGGAGGAGACTACCGAACCTCCGTCACTTAAAGAAAGAATTGACGGAATGATACCGTATGTTGTAAGCCTGCCGCTTCATCAGAAGGTGTGTCAGATGTTCATTATACGTCCCGAGGATCTGACTGACGGCGGAGACTATACGCAAGCTTCTGAATATACAAAGGAAGCACTTGAAAAATATCCCGTAGGCGGTCTTATATATTTTGAAAATAATCTCGAATCACAGACACAGATAAGAGAGTGCATTTCAGATACAAAAGATATTGCGGATGAATGCGGCTGTATCCCGCTTTTCTACGGCGTTGACGAGGAGGGCGGAGATGTGGCAAGATGTTCCGATGCGGTAGGTACAACGTCTTTTGATCCGATGTACTACTATCATGTTCTCGGCAGACAGACATCATATGCCAATGCCCGCACTATTGCAGGAGATATCGCATCGCTTGGATTCAACCTCGATTTTGCGCCTGTTGCGGATACATGGTCAAATATATTCAACACTGTCATCGGCACAAGGGCTTACAGCGATAACTTCATGGAAACTGCTGACCTTATTTCATATGCGGTCAAGGGATTCAAAGACGGCGGAGTATACTGTACTCTCAAGCATTTTCCGGGGCACGGAGATACTGCCGAGGATTCACATAAGGGTACGGCAGTTGCCTACAGGTCGGCTGATGAACTGCGTTCAAATGAATATCTTGCATTTGCGGAAGGAATAAAGTCAGGTGCGGATATGGTCATGACAGGTCATATCACCATTCCGACTATCGATGAACTTCCTGCATCGCTTTCACAGAAAGTAATCGGTGGTGAACTCAGAGGATATCTCGGATATGAGGGCGTAATTATCACAGATTCCCTTGCAATGGGGGCTGTTGCCGAGAATTATTCAAGCGGAGAGGCGGCTGTCATGGCTATAGAGGCAGGAAATGATATTCTGCTGATGCCTGAAAATTTCTTTGAGGCTGTACAGGGCGTGGAAGATGCCGTAAGAAGCGGCAGATTACCTGAAAGCCGTATCAACGAAAGCGTTGCAAGAATACTTGAACTGAAAAGCAGAACTATGGATATAGAGAAGTCATAAGAGCACCTTTCAAAACGGGTTTTTAGAGATGTTAATAAATTTTTACCGCACATTTTTGTGCGGTATTTTAAAATGGGGGTAAAACTATGAATAAATATTTTCTGAAAGCTATGGCTTTTTTTTCAGCCATGGCTGTATTTTCTGCAAATTCCGCACCATTATATGCAAAAGCACAGGATGATAAGTCTGCTCATCGTCCCGGATATTCATTCCCTGAACTGAAAAAAACTGTTGGTGACGATTTCGGAGACTACATTCTGTCTGCGTCATATGGCAGTGTCATGAAATCGGATATTGAATCCGATGAACTGCCGTCAGCATATGACTTGAGAAAAACATGGGGGATAACATCGGTAAAGAATCAGTCAGGACACGGAACTTGCTGGGCACATTCCTCCGCAGGTGCAGCCGAGACCGATCTTATGAAATATATCCCTGATATTAATTTATCAGAGCTTCATACAGCATTCTATGCTTACTGCGGAGATGATCAGATCCCCCCTGACAGCGATGATACCAACGAAATTCTTGATTCAGGCGGCAATTCCTCAATTGTGGTGAATCTATGGTCGCAATGGATAGGACCTGTATATGACAGCACTCTGCCATATCACAGAAGTGACCTCCTTGAAAGCGGAGATTACAAGTATCAGAGTGATTTCCATCTTGAAAATGCCATTATGATCGATTACAACGATGACAGAACTGATATGGATGCTGTTAATGCTCTTGTCAAAAAGCAGATAATGGAAGGACACGGAGTTGATGCAACATTTTACTCAAACGGTGAAAAATGCTATGATACGGAACATTTTTCAACAAATTCCAATCGTAAGCCAAAGTTTGCAAATCATGCCATAGTAATTGCAGGCTGGGACGATAATTTCCCTGCATCTGATTTCAAGGTAAAACCGTCAGGAAACGGCGCATGGCTCGTCAAAAACAGCTGGGGTTCAAGCTATGGCGACGACGGCTATATCTGGATATCCTATTATGACAAGTCGCTCGGAGAATTTACTGTATATGACATGGGCGACAAAAATAACTATGCCACTATCTATCAGCATGACAGCTATATTGTGACGCAGGCACTTGCCGCCGATGAAAATGCTGTGGAAGGAACTCCGTCGTTTATGGCAAATGTTTTCAAAGCTGAGGAAGATCAGCAGATAGAAGCTGTTTCGTCTGTCTTTATAAATCCTGACACAGAGTATGAGGTCACTGTCTATACCAACCTCAGTGACGAGAAAGATCCTGAATCAGGCATTCCGTCTGCCGTGACCAAGGGCAGACAGGATATGACGGGATATTTCACAATAAAGCTTGACAAGCCTGTTTATGTATCAGAAGGCAGCAGTTTTGCGGTCGTGATGAAGCTTGCAAGCGAAAGTTCACGGTTTGTTGTTCCTGTTGAAACTGTACTGTATGCAGAAGATAGAGAAAACGGTGAAATACACGAGATAGGAAATTATGTTTCTTATGATAATCTTATCGCAAACACAGCAGATTTTCAGAGTCTCTACAGTGCTGATGAGGAGGAATGGTACACATCATCTGACGGAATTTACCAGTATACTGATGATGAAAAAGCCGAACTTCTTGAAGCATTTTCCGAGCAGATCTATGACGGCATGGAGGAAGCGGAGGAAAGCGAAAAAGCAGCTGCGGATATGCTTATGAAGTATTATGAGAAACTTTTTGAAAAAAGTGATCTGAGTGTAATTCTTGGAAATATTTCACTGAAAGCCTTCGGAAATCCGTGTAAAGCACCTGAATTTTCGCATATTTCCGGCAGTGTGCCTACGAATGAAAAAGTTGAACTTATTTCGGCAGACGGTTCAGATATTTTTTACAGTACCGATAACGGCGCAAGCTTCATAAAATATGAACAGCCGATAAAAATTGACGCAGAAACCGAAATTCTTACATCAGAAAATAACGGCAGTGTGTCAAGAAAATATCGTCCTGCAAAAGCTGAATTTTTTGATATAGGATATGTCACGGGTTCGGATGAGTATATTCCTGCAATGAAATATGCACGAAAAACAGGAGAAAATGAATATCAGATAGACCTTGCGCAGGATGAAGATGCGATAAGGTTCTATCCTGTTACCGACAGCAGCGTGTCGATGCGAAAGAAAAAATACAACAATTACAGTTTCACACAGCCTTTTGAGGTGAGAATGTATAAAAATGTTTTCTATTTCAGTCTGAGCAATGAAAACGCTCTGGATAATACCGTGAAGGTCGTTGTCAACAGGGGAGAAGAACATGATTTCATGCTCGGAGATGCAAACGGAAATGATGTCGTTGATGCAGTCGATGCATCAGCGGTTCTTACGCATTATGCACTGACTTCTGTCGGAAAGAACGGAAATATCAGTGAGAATTTGCTTAAATACGCTGATTTTAATAATGATGCAATGATAGATTCAAGAGATGCAAGCGCCATACTTGCATATTATGCAAATGAATCTGTAGGATGAAAGCGGTGAGGGTATGAAGAAGATGTGGAAGATCTATGCGCTGTATCTTTCAGCAGTTTTTGCGGCGGGTACGGCATATATTGTCTGCACGGAACGTACCCGTACGGAAAATGTTACAGAAATTGTGATAAGAAATGAACAGACACAAATACAGACTACTGAAACATCATCATTCACATCGGCTGTGTCAAAAATAACAAAGAATACTGAAACAGCCTTGAAAACAACTTGTGAGGATTTGACAGAAGCAACCGAAATTCCGCAGTATATTGACATAAACCAAGCTGATAAATATACTCTCTCGTGTCTGGAAGGGATAGGTTCAGCACTTGCGGAAAGGATAGTCCGATACCGTGAGGAAAAAGGCAGATTTGACAATATTGAGCAGCTTCTCGAAGTTGAAGGAATCGGTCAGGCTAAATTTGAACAGATAAAAGAAAATATCTATGTAGAAAATCCTGTATATTATGACGAAACAGACGTTGATAGTGAAGAATGTGATGTACCTGACGAGGCTGCCGAGCATACACCGACACTTGAAGAAATTGCTCCCGTTGACCTGAATACTGCGGATATCAGCCAGCTTATGCTGCTTCCTAATGTTGATGAGAAAACGGCAATGGCGATTATTTCCCTGCGTGAACAGATAGGAGGATTCAGCAATCCGTATGAGCTTTTGTATATAGACGAACTGACACAAAATGAGGTAGCCGAAATACAGGAATTTGTAACGATTGGTCAATAGCAATAAAAGGCAGATGATTTTGGTGTGCACTTTTTTTACCGTTTTGTAATAATATTTCAAAACTGCTGTACAAATCAGACAAATTTCAACAGAAATGTTAGACTTATTGTGCACAACGACTATATATGGTTAAGATTCGCTACAACTATTGACTTTGTACAAAAAATGATGTATATTTTAAGTACAAAAGCAACAGGAAACATTGTAGTATGAAGGGGCTTTGATAATGCCGTACCGGCAGAATCACTGATGAATCGTACCCGGGTTTGACTGCCGAAACACTTCATTAAGGCTCGCCCTTTTCGGACGAACACTTTCAAACGTCAAGGACGCTGAGATGATTTGCAGAGGCTTCATATTTGGGTAACCCGGAATGGATCGGTTGTCTTTGTGAATAAACAATAGGACGTAAGGTCTATGTTTTGATGGCGGCTTCCAAATAGCTGCCGAAAAGCAGCAGACAAAGGGTGAAGTTCAAACCACCAGGCGAGCACATTCACCCGGCTGAATAAAGCCCTTCTGTCCTGCTGTCATTCACACATTCGTATTCACAAATATTATGCTCGACAAGAGTTATAATATAGATATTTAAGGAGGAAAATCTAATGAACACACTTAAGAGAACATTAGCTTTAGTAGCTACACTTGCTATGGCTGCAACTGCATTCGCAAGCTGCGGTGACGACACAAAGGATTCTTCATCAGAATCTACAACAAAGGCTGATTCTTCAGTTGAGGAAACAACAGCTGCTGATTCTTCTTCAGAAGAAACAACAGACGCTTCTTCTGAAGCAGGCACACCTGGTGAACTCGACGCTTCAGTTGTAACAGGCGGCGACACATTCACAGTTGCTGCATGGAACGCAGACGACGTTCCTGCTCTTCTTGCTCAGTGGAAGGGTGCAGACTACGACACAATGAAGGCTGACCTTGCTGAAGACAAGGCAGAAGGCATCAAGTTCATCAACTTCAGTGTTGGCGGCGGCGAAGCTTCAGAAAAGTATGACCAGCTCTTCGATGGCGGCGAGGATCTCGACGTTTACTTCGTAGAAGCTGACTGGGCACTCAAGTACATCGGCGATGACGAAAGAACACTCCCACTTGAAAAACTCGGTATCACAGATGCTGATTTCTCAAACATCTTCAGCTTCACAGATGAGATCGGTAAGACAAAGGACGGCGTTCGTAAGGGCGTTTCATGGCAGTGTGCTGCAGGCGGCTTCGGCTACAGAGCAGACCTCGCTAAGGAATACCTTGGCGTTGAAGATCCAGCAGCTATGCAGGATGCAATCGGCAGCTGGGATAAGTTCGTTGAAGCTGCTAAGACAGTAAATGAAAAGTCAAGCGGCAAGACAGCTCTCTGCGATACACTCGGTGGTCTCTGGCAGGCATATGCTTGCGGCAGAACAACTCCTTGGGTTGTTGATGAAAAGGTTAACATCGATGACTTCTGCAAGAACTTTGCTGACACAGCTAAGGCTCTCTGGGACTGCGGCGGTATCACAAAGAACGCACAGTGGACAGATGAATGGACAGCTGCTGGTACAAACGACAGCTGCATGGGTTACTTCGTTTCTACATGGGGCTTCGGCGGATTCTTCCTCGATGCTGCAGGCGGAGAAGACGGCGCAACATACGGCAAGTGGGCAGTATGTGAAGGACCTCAGCCATTCTACTGGGGCGGTACTTGGATGGTTGTTAATCCAAAGACTGATAACGGCGACCTCGCTCGTGACTTCATCCTTTCTGCTACATCAGACGAAAACCAGATGTCAACATATGCTACAACAAAGCCTGAGTTTGTAAACAACAGCAAGGTTATGGAAGACCTCATCTCAAGCAACACAGTATTCAACGAGAAGATCACTAACAACCTCGGCGGTCAGAACTTCTATGCAGAACTTGCTGACAACGCTAAGAGCATTGACTTCAAGGGCCTTATCACAGAACATGATGCTACAATCAAGGCTGACTTCATCACAGCTGTTAAGGAAGAATACCTCGAGGGTGGCGCTACTTGGGAAGATACAATCGAAAGATTTAAGGATGACGTATCTGAGCACATTACAAGCCTCAATTGGGATGAAGAAGAATAATTTCTGATTCTCTTATCTGAATATTAACTATATGTACCTACGGAATGCTTCTGTGTTCCGTAGGTACTTATGTAGTTAAACACATAAAAATTGGGAGGTTATGTGATGGCATCAGCTGCACAGAGGCGAATTAAATCTATCAGCTATGCTAAATATGGCTATATTTTCATTTTGCCGTTTTTTCTTGTTTATTTCTTTTTCCAGTTATGGCCGCTTATAAACACCTTTATTATCAGTTTCCAGAGTAATAAGGATGCAACTTTTGTCGGCTTTGACAACTATAAGACGATTCTTTTCGGTGAAGGTGGACGTACCGCAAGAAACGTCAGCAAACATTTTTATTCATCATTTAAAAACACCATTATTCTTTGGGTAGGTAACTTTATTCCTCAGATTGCACTTTCTCTTTCTCTTGCCGTATGGTTTACAGAGGCTAACCTCAAGATTCCGGGCAAGGGCTTCTTCAAGATAGTTATGTATCTGCCGAATATCATTACAGCAGCTTCAGTTGCCGTTCTTTTCCTTCAGCTTTGTGGTGAAGCTGAAAACACACCTGGATCTGTTAACCAGCTTCTTGGTAAACTCGGCATCATTGATTTCAATCCGGTTTCAATGAAATATGATTCAGTCAAGTTTATTACAGGCGCTACCCAGTCAAGAATAGTTGTTATGTTTATCCAGACGTGGATGTGGTTCGGTAATACAATGATCATGCTCATGTCAGGTATTCAGGGTATCAACCCGTCACTGTTCGAGGCTGCTGCTATCGACGGTGCAACTTCGGGACAGGTGTTCAGAAAGATCACTCTCCCGCTTCTCAGCCCAATCATGGCTTACACACTCGTAACTTCCATGATCGGTGGTCTCCAGATGTTCGATATTCCTTATCTTTATCATAAGGAAGCAAAGAAGGTCAGTGACAACCTCAAAACTGTTGCTGTTTATATTTATGAGTATTTCCACGATCAGCACGATCCTAAAATGGGATTTGCCGGTGCAGCATCTGTACTTCTGTTTATTGTTACTCTTATTCTCGGTTGTATTGCATTTTATCTCACAAGAGATAAGGATGAGATCGCCAAGAAGAAGCAGCGCAAGAAGATCGCAAAGCAGAAGGCAATGGAATCTAAGCAGTTCGGAGGTTTTTCAGTATGAGTAAATTTAAGTCAACTTATGGTGAACCAAAGGACAACTATACAGCAAAACTGAAGACAAAATCAGCTATTCTTTTTGTATGGTTTGTTATTCTGACTATTATTTGTCTGTTGCCTATCTACATTCTTGTTATAAATGCAACCCGTGAAAGTTCAGATATTGCTAACACCATTTCGTTCATTCCGGGTACAAATATCGGAAAGAATATTGATAAGCTTTTCCATGATATCAACTACAATACAGTTTTTGATGTTTGGGTAGGTTACAGAAACAGCTTGTTCATTACAGCTTTCTGTACAATTTTTACTGTATTTTTCTCAGCTATGACAGCTTATGGAATCCATGTTTATGATTTCAAACTCAAAGAAGTTTCATACACTGTTATTCTTCTTGTTATGATGGTACCTATGCAGGTAACATCAGCCGGTTTCGTTGCTTTCATGCTTAAACTGGGACTTACAGATACATACTGGCCACTCATTCTTCCGTCTATTGCAGCACCTGCGGTTGTATACTTCATGCGTTCATACATGAAGTCATCATTCCCGCTTGACATCGTTGAGGCTGCACGTATTGACGGCTGTAATGAGTTCAGAACTTTCATTTCAATTGCAATTCCAATGATGAAGCCGGCTATCGCTGTACAGGCAATCTTTGCTTTCATCGCAAGCTGGAACAACTTCTATACACCTAACATGATCCTTATCAGTTCAAATATTAAGCAGAAGACACTTCCTATGATGGCTTCCGGTATTCAGACTTCTGATAAGTTCACTGATTACGGTGCTATTTATCTTGCACTTGCACTTTCAATTCTTCCTATAGTAATTGTTTATATTGCACTTTCAAGATTCATCATTGCCGGTGTTGCACTTGGCGGTGTAAAGGAATAATCAAAAAATTACAGCACACTTCGGTGTGCTGTTTTTTATGAGCGCTTCGGCGCTCTTTTTTTGTCATAAATGAATTATAAGCCGAATAGAATTAAGCAGAGAGGTGAGATAATGACAAGCAGTACAAACTATCAATATATACTCAGATATATGCCCGATGAACTTTTGAACATTATGAAGAAAGTTGAAGCAGCTGAAATTGAGAAAGTTTCCGAAATCAGATTATATAACGGCAGGGGAATTGCATACGTAAGTCCACAGAAAATTGGATTTCTGGATATTAATGGAAAGGTTCAGCCAAGATATTCTGCCGATTCCATAAAAGTCAGAAATATGAGCATAAAGTTAATAATCAGCAAATTATGTAAAAATTCACTTTACTGCCATTCAAAAGAACTTGGTGACGGATATTTTGTTCTGGAAAATGGTATAAGAGTTGGAGTAAGCGGAAGTTACAGCAATGGTCAGGGGCAGACACTTCAGGATTTCTCGTCGCTGAACTTCAGATTGCCAAGACAATCTATCGGCTGCGGACAAACTATATCAGACAGGCTTTCGGGACAAAGTATACTGATATGCGGCAGTGTCAATTCAGGAAAAACAACAATGCTGAGGGATATTTGCCGATTATATGGGAACGTGCGGAAATGCACACTGATCGACGAGCGAAACGAGATATCTGCCATGAATGACGGAATACCGACTAATGATATAGGTTTGCTTACCGATATTATTTCAGGCAGAAACCGCCATGACAGTATGATCAGCGCCGTAAGAACAATGTCACCTGAGTATATTTTCTGTGACGAAATAGCGGATGAGAATGATGCAGATGCAATACTGTGCGGAAATGGCAGTGGTGTGCGCTATGTTGCAACAATTCATGCAGCAAGCTATAACGAACTTATGAAGCGGTCTGTTATGAAAAAGCTTGCATCAGAAAATGTATTTGACAGCGCAGTTTTTCTGTATGGTTCAGATAATCCGACAGCTGTCAGGGAAATAAGGAGTCTGAGAAATGGCGGTTAAGCTTCTGGGGATTATTTTCATAGTTTCTGCCTGTGTACTATGGGGGACAGGCAAGTCTGCAAAACTCAGAAATTCAGTGACTGAGTGTGACAGGACGAGCCGTATGCTGGAAAGTATTTCAATCATGATAAGATATAATAATTATGAAATCACACGTATACTAAGGGAAGTATCCTCAGAAAAAAATTGTCCGCAGTATATAAGGTGTGCTTCTGAACTTATGGACAACGGAATAGATTTTCACTTGGCATGGCGGGAAGCTGTTGAAAACTCGGTTGCTGATATTTCAGAACGTGAACTTATGCTGCGTTTCGGAAATGAATTAGGTTTGTCAGATACGGAAGGTCAGATGAAGCTGATAGAAGGTGTACTGGCAGAAATTTCGGATATAAAGGCTGAACGTGCTGATTCTTATAAGCGGTACGGCAGAGTATACCGTTCGGTGGGCTTGCTGTTCGGATTAATGGCAGGTGTATTAATTATCTGAGGGAAGGTGCGGATATGGATATTGACCTCATATTCAAAATTGCAGGAACGGGAATAATAGTTGCAGTGCTGAATCTTGTACTGAAACGTGCAGAGCGTGAGGAACAGGCTATGATGACTACGCTTGCAGGTCTTATTGTTGTGCTTGTGGTCATTGTAGACGAAATCGGCGGACTGTTCGAGAAAGTGAAAACGGTGTTCGGGCTATGGTAGAAAATTGTTTTTCAGTCACAGTGTTCTGTATCTGTGCGTCTGTTGCAGGCGTTATTCTGAAACAATACTGCTTGGAACAGTCACTTTTGCTTTCGTTGTTTGCAAGTGTGGGTATTGTAGCGTATGCAATGAATTTTTTCATGCCTGTTATAGAGGAGATACAGGATATTTTCTTGTCTGCAGGTCTTGACAGCGGATACATTTCAATTATTTTCAAGGGTATTGCAATAAGCATACTTACACGTATTACAGTTGAAATATGCCGTGACAGCGGAGAATGTGCTATTGCTTCGTCAGTCATG
The DNA here is from genome assembly GCA_045641105.1 of Ruminococcus sp. GTDB lineage: Bacteria > Bacillota > Clostridia > Oscillospirales > Ruminococcaceae > Ruminococcus. The sequence continues at coordinate 14,616 of JAZUGG010000005.1, forward strand.
CTATGGGGGCGAGGAGCATTGCTGTGCATAAGTCTGCCTCTTTTGCGTACACTTGTTGATCTTATAAGCAATTTTATATGAAAGGCAGATGATTTACATTTGAAAAAAATAATTACTGCGTTTATTATAATTATATTGCTTACAATTTCTGCTATGCCCATTTACAGCCATGCTGCAGATACAGGCGGTTTCGGCGAGATATACACTTGTATTGATGATATGATGTCTGACAGCGGTGTTGATATGACATACGATGAAATTCAGGGTTTCAGTCTGTCAGAAATTATCAGCCGCCTGTGCAGTAAATTAGCTGATAAAATGTATGCTCCGCTCAGGATTCTCATTATGCTTTGTATGACAGTAATTATCTATTCAGCTGTGAAAAATACAGGCACAGAATTGGCTGGCAGAGGCAATTCTGACATTTTCAGCATGATATGTGTGACCGCATCTGTCACATTGATTGCGCCAGAACTTATAAATGCATTTAATTCAGCGTTTGAAGCTGTTGAGAGAACAGGGGCGTTTATTCTTGTGTTTGTACCTTTGTTTTCGGGAATTACTGCGGCACTCGGCGGATTTCTCTCTGCAGGGCTGTATAACGGCATGATAATTGCGGCATCTGAATTGCTGATAAAGCTTGTGAATACATATTTTATGCCGATAATAAGCACAGTTTCTGCACTTGCGGCGGCTGGAAGCGTATTTATGAATACATCAGTTGAAAGAATAGTGGAAATGCTGAAAAAAATCATCGTTTACGGTCTTACAGTGACAGTTACCCTGTTTACCGGATTTGTCTCGCTTAAATGTACACTGAGCGGAAAGGCTGACGGTACTGCGACAAAAACAGCCAAATTCATGATATCCGGATTTGTTCCGATAATCGGCGGTGCGGTGACTGATGCGTATGCCACGGTACGGAGCAGTATGGATATTATCCGCTGTACAGTGGGAACGGCAGGCACAATTGCTGTAATTCTCATTCTTCTGCCGCCTGTAGCCGAGATAGTGATATACAGGGCTGTAATGAATATCGGTACTGCTGTGGCTGAGATATTTTCTGCTGAACCTATAATAAAGCTTCTGAAAACATTTGACAGCGGTCTCTCCATAGCGCTCAGCGTACTGGTCTGCTATGGTGTCATGTTCATTTTGTGTACGGGAATACTTATGAACTGTATTTCTTAGGGGGAGTATATGGATATCAATGAAACGATACGTTCGGTATGTATTCTTTCCGGGGGGATATGTGCAGTGAGGCATATTGTCGGCGAAACAGGATTTGCGGAGCAGATAGAGTTTATTTTGAAATTAATTCTGATGATTTTTATTGTTTCACCATTTGTAAGCGGAGGTATTTCATTTGAACTTCCTGAGATAACGAATTATGAATATGTGGAATATGGCGTGACACAGGCTGAATATGAAGATGAACTGAAAGTTCAGACAGCTGAAAATGTTTCTCAGGTACTTCTGGAACAGGTAAGCGCTGCAAATGTTATATGTGAGAAAATTGATACTGAGGTTAATATTTCTGATGACGGCAGCATAATAATTAGTAAGGTCATTGTCAGTGCCGATGATTTTGCAAAGGCGGCTGAAATTATCAGAAATACCCTCGGTTCGGAAACGGAGGTAGTGAATGGAGATAATTGAAAAGCTGAAAAAATTGAAAACAGGCGGTGATATGACGAAGATAATCACTGTCTGCGGTGCTGTCGGACTTGCGCTTATAATGCTTTCGTCAATACTGCCTGATAAAAAACACGAACAACAGCCTGAAAAGGCAGACAGCGGAATTTCTGATGTTTCTCGGTACTGTGTCGATACGGAAAGGCGTATTGAAGATTTCCTCTGCAAAATTGATGGCGCAGGTGATGTACAGGTCTACCTGACGGTCGGCACTGACGAAAAGTATATTTATGCAACTGAGGACAGACATATCAAAGCTGAAAACCGCAGGGAGGAGGAGGAAAAATATGTGATAATCGGAAACGGAAATGAGAAAAACGCTCTTATTGAAACTGTTGAAGCACCGGAGATAACAGGTGCAGTCGTTGCCTGTTCAGGCTGTGGAAGTCCTGTGGTTCAGGAACGGATATATAAGGCTGTTTCAGCGGCACTCGGTATCGATACAGGCAGAATTTATGTAACAAAACTCGGTTAAAGGAGAATTTTTTATGAAGAAACCATCAGTAATAATAGGAAAAAAACAGATAATCATGACTTGTCTCACACTAATGCTCGGCGTAGCTGTATACATAAACTACACGACAGCACCTAATCAGAAAAAAGAACTTGAACCTGTCTCGCTTTCTGAAAAAACGGATGATGTCAGCTATGGAGAAGCTGAATTTGTAAACGGCGAACCTGAACAGACAGGAAGTGACTATTTTGCTCAGGCACGTCTTGACAGAATGACTAACCGTGACGAAGCAGTACAGACATTGCAGTCAATTATCGGTGGCGGCGACATTACGGAGGATGAAATGGTAGTGAATGCCCTTGATGCAGTTGAGGTATCAAAGCTCATCGAGACTGAGGGGACTATTGAATCACTTATAAAAGCACAGGGATTTCAGGACTGCGTTGCATACCTTGACGGCGAAACAGCTAAGGTCGTAGTCAAGACAGAAGGGCTTGACAAGGCCCAGGCGGCATCTATCAAAGACATCATTCTGGATGAATCAGAAATTTCAGCAGAAAATATAAGAATTTTTGAGGTAAAGTAGTTGTATAAATTGAAATTTTCTGGTATAATGTAAGAGATAAGGTGTATACACCTGTTTGCGGCGGTGCTGTACATGGTCTGTATGGTGAAAATATACAGAAAATGCACAAAATATTCATCGTTTTATACAGACATTGTACTGCCGCTGAATTTACCAGATGGAGGTTTGAACATGGAAGCAGATGAAATCAAAAAGGGAGCAACAGGCAGACTGAAAATTTCAGATGATGTTATCATTTCAGTTTCAAAGCTTGCTGCACTGGATGTAAAAGGCGTTGCAAGACTTAACGGAGAAACAGGCATGATGAGCAAACTCAGGGGAAATGGTCCGATAAAGGTAAGACTTATGGGTGACGTTGCCGCTATTGATATAAGCATCGTGGTAAAAAGTTCTGAAAAAGCCGCTGCCGTTGCGGAAGATGTTCAGGAAGCCGTAAAGGAGAATGTACAGAACATGACAGGTGTTACAGTGGCAAGAGTTAACGTTACCGTGGGCGGCGTTGCTTTTGATTAATAATAAAGGAGATTTTAAATGTCAAGACGTGAAATAAGAGACAGCGCATTCAAGCTTGTTTTTGAACAGCTTCTGCGTGACGACGATATTCAGGAATTATACGATATTGCTGAGGAGATAGAGGAAATTGTCGTCAATGACGATGTAAAGAAGATCGTTGAGGGAACTATGGCTCATGCAGATGAACTTGACGAAATTATCGCAAAATACAGCAAATCAAGAAGTGTTTCAAGAATATCAAAGCTTAATCTGGCAATACTCAGAATAGCGCTCTATGAGTCGATATACGATGAAAATACCCCGATGAATGCCGCTATAAGCGAGGCTATCGCAATTTCCATGATATACACATATAAAGAGGATACTTCCTTTATTAACGGCGTTCTTGGCGCATTTTCAAGGGATAATCAGAAGAAAGTGACTGAAAATGCCTGAATTTCTTGGTATAGATACAAGCAACTATACGACTTCAGCGGCTGTCTATAACAGCGATACAAATACTGTATATCAGGCGAAAAAGCTTCTCCCTGTAAGAGAGGGAGAACTTGGTCTTAGACAGAGCGATGCTGTGTTTCATCATACGAAACAGCTTCCCGATATGATCGAACAGCTTTTCAGCGAGCACGAAATAAACGGAATATCGGCAGTCTGTGCTTCTTCAAGACCACGAAATATCAACGGTTCATATATGCCGTGCTTTCTTGTGGGTGAGGGATTTGCCAGGTCATTTTCTGCGGTGAGCAGTGTCGGTTTTTACCGTACATCACATCAGGTGGGACATATCCTTGCGGCACTTTTTTCAGCTGATAGACTTGATCTTGTCAATAAAAGATTTATTGCTTTCCATGTAAGCGGCGGTACTACGGACTGTCTGCTGTGTGAGCCTGATGAAAGCGATATCGTGAAAATTACCGAAATCGGTACATCTCTCGATTTGAAGGCTGGACAGGCTGTTGACCGTACAGGCGTTATGCTTGGACTGAAATTTCCGTGCGGAATTGAACTGGAAAAGCTTGCGAATGATGCGGATAAGAAATTTAAGGTAAAGCCGGTCATCAAAGACGGAAACTGCTGTCTTTCAGGTGTTGAGAACAAGTGCAGAAAAATGCTTGATGACGGTGAAAAGCCTGAAAATATCGCTTTATATTGTCTCAGCTTCATTGCAGAAACTATTATTTCCATGACACAGAATGCAGTTGAAAAATACGGCGATATTCCGCTTGTTTTCGCCGGAGGTGTCATGTCAGATGTTATTATCAGAAACAGGATAATTTCCCGTTTCCCGAATGCCAATTTTGCCGCACCTGAATTTTCATGTGACAATGCGGCTGGAGTGGCTATATACGGCTATCTGAAAGCACTGGAGAAAAACAAATGCCGATAATTACAGTAACACAGGTAAACAGATACATAGGTTCGATTCTTAAAGGCGACAGGAATATTCAGGGCGCTATGGTCAAGGGCGAGATATCCAATTTCGTCTGCTATCCGAGAAGCGGACATATGTATTTTACGCTGAAAGATGCGGAAAGTTCAATAAAAGCGGTCATGTTTGCAAATGCGGCCTGCCGCCTGAATTTCATGCCGGAGGACGGTATGGCGGTGGTATGTGCAGGAAGTATCGGCGTTTTTGAACGTGACGGCGTGTATCAGCTTTATGTAAATGATATTATTCCCGAGGGCACAGGCAAGGTCGGTGCGGCTCTTGAACAGCTTAAACAAAAGCTTGCAAAGGCTGGTCTGTTCGATACTGCGCATAAGCGACCGATTCCGCCTATGCCTAAGAAAATAGGCGCTGTTACATCGCTTAAAGGTGCGGCAGTGCGTGATATTATCAATGTTTTGTCACGCAGATATCCGATCGGTGAGGTCTATGCAGTCAATGCGCTTGTTCAGGGCGACGGTGCTCCTGAATCAATCTGTAAGGGTATTTTGCGTGCCGAACAGGCAGGCTGTGATGTTATTATCGTCGGCAGAGGCGGCGGTTCATCGGAGGATCTGAGCGCATTCAATACCGAAAAAGTGGCATATGCGGTCTATAACTGCAAAGTTCCCGTTATTTCGGCTGTCGGTCATGAAACGGATGTGTCGATAGCTGATCTTGCGGCTGATCTGAGAGCACCTACACCTTCTGCTGCGGCAGAGCTTGCTGCGCCTGATATCGGCACATTTTATGACAGAATAGATTCACTTGAAAAACGTGCTGAAAAGAGCGTATATTCGGCTCTTGACAGGGCTTCTGACAGGTTTATCGCACTCAATGCACGTCTTATCTCGCAGTCACCGGAAAACAGACTGAAACTTGCAGGCGAAAGACTTGATGCACTTGAAAAGCGCAATGTACAGGCATTTTCCCGCTATATGGACAGGCTTTCGTCACAGCTTTCGGAAAAAATCGCAAGACTCGAAAGCCTCAGTCCGCTGAAAGTATTGTCTCGTGGTTATTCGCTGGTTTATCACGGAGAAAAGCTTATCAGCAGTGCAAATGAACTCGCAGAAGGTGATAATGTACGGATAAGATTCGGTGAAGGACAGGCTGATGCAAAAATTACAGGCACAAGGTGATCTTATGGAAGAAAAAATATCTTTTGAGGAAAATATGCTGAGTCTCGGAAAAATCGTCGCAGAACTTGAAAAAGGCGATATACCGCTTGATAAGGCTGTTGCATTATATGGCGAGGGCGTTAAACTTTCGGCTGTATGCAGAAAACAGCTTGATGAAGCTCAGTTAAAAATTACGGAGGATGACGGCTCTGAACCGTCGGAAAATTGACTATGGCTAACTTTAAGGAAAGGTTTGCGGAGTTCATTCAGTTTACCGAAGCAAACCTCAGAAAATATAACGTATGTCCGGAAAATTCAATGGCACAGAAAAATCTCGTGGATGCCATGAATTATTCCCTTGAGGCAGGCGGAAAACGTATCCGTCCGGTTTTGGTATATGCATTCTGCGAGGCACTCGGCGGAGATTACAGAAATGCTGCCGCACCTGCCGCCGCTATTGAGATGATCCACACATTTTCGCTCATTCATGACGATCTTCCTGCAATGGATGACGATGACTACCGCCGTGGAAAACTCTCATGCCACAAGAAATTCGGCGAGGCTATGGGGATTCTTGCAGGTGATGCGCTGTCTGTTCTGCCTTTTGAGATAATTGCCGATGATACGCTACTTTCGGCTGAACAAAAGGTGAAGATAATCTCATGTCTTGCAAAGGCTGTGGGAAAGGACGGCATGATCGGCGGTCAGGTCATAGATATGGAAAATGAGGAACGCAATGACGTTGACGAGAGTAATCTCCGCAATATGTATAAGCATAAGACAGGAGAGCTTATTGCAGTTTCATGCATGATGGGCTGTATCTGTGCAGGCAGGGACGATGCTGATACTCTTGAAAATGCCGCAGATTACGGCTATAAACTTGGTCTTGCTTTTCAGATAGTTGATGATATCCTTGATGTCACAAGTACCACAGAGGAGCTTGGCAAACCTGTCGGAAGTGATGCCGAGGAGAACAAGACCACTTTTGTAACACTTTACGGAGTTGAAAAGGCTCAGGAAAAAGCAAACGCTATTACTGACGAAGCACTTGTATGTCTTGAAAAAATCGGCGGAAATACGTTCCTTAAAGAACTTACTGAAATGCTTCTGAAAAGGAAAAATTAATGCAAAGGAGCTGCGGAGTTTATCTCTGCTTTGAGTGAAATGAAGGAAAATTTAAACAGTTCTGATAATGTTGAACTTGCAGAGCTTGATCTGCCGAATGATCTGAAAAATCTTAGTATTCAGCAGTGTGGTACTCTCTGCAAGGAGATCAGAAAGATCCTCATATCCACTGTTTCAAAAAACGGCGGACATCTTGCTTCAAATCTCGGTGCTGTTGAACTGACAGTCGCTCTGCACCGCAATTTCAATTCTCCCGAAGATAAGATCATCTGGGACGTTGGTCATCAGTCATATACCCATAAGATACTGACAGGCAGACTTGAAAGTTTCAGGACTCTGCGTCAGGAAGGCGGTATATCGGGATTCCCAAAGCCTGAGGAATCTGAGCATGATACATTCATAAGCGGTCACAGCAGTACATCTGTTTCTGTTGCCTGCGGTATTGCCGAAGCTATGAAGCTTCAGGGAAAGGATAACTATGCGGTTGCAGTTATCGGTGACGGCGCTATGACAGGCGGAATGGTCTATGAGGCTATGAATAACGGCGGCAGAAAAAATGACCGTAATCTTATTGTTGTTCTGAATGACAACAATATGTCAATTTCAAAGAGTGTCGGTGCAGTATCGGGTTATCTGACTGCTCTCCGAAATACCGAGAAATACTACAATACGAAAATTGCTGTGAAAAAAGGTCTGGAAAAGATACCTTTCGTAGGAAACAGTGTTCAGAAGGGCATCAAGAACGTCAAGGATTCTGTCAAGCAGAATATTCTTGAACAAAGCACTATGTTTGAGGATATGGGCTTTATATACCTCGGACCGGTCAACGGTCACAGCCTTGCGGAACTTGATGAGGTAATGCATCTTGCCAAGCATTATCATCAGCCTGTGCTAATTCATGTTAAAACCATCAAGGGCAAGGGCTATGGTCCGGCTGAGAAAAATCCCGGTGAATACCATGGTATTTCACGCTTTGATATTGCTACGGGAAATCCTGAGGTTTCCGCAGAGGACAGCTATTCTACCGTTTTCGGCAAGGAACTTGTTGAAATGGGTGAAAAGGACAGCAAGATATGTGCTGTGACAGCCGCTATGAAATACGGTACGGGATTACAGTTTTTCTATTATCGTTTCCCTGAGAGATTTTATGATGTCGGCATTGCCGAACAGCACGCCGTAACATTTGCAGGTGCGCTCGCATCAATGGGCATGATACCTGTTTTTGCCGTATATTCCTCATTTTTGCAGCGTGCATACGATCAGCTTATCCATGATGTGGCTATTGGAAAACTTCATGTCGTTCTTGGTATTGACCGTGCAGGCATTGTCGGTTCTGACGGCGAAACACATCAGGGTATGTTTGATGTGCCTATGCTGACGAGTATTCCGAATACCACGATATATTCGCCGTCGTGCTATGATGAACTGAAACTTTGTATGCATAATGCGGTTTATGAGGACAGCGGTCTGTGCGCAGTGCGTTATCCAAGAGGTTCTGAGGACAGTATATGCGACAAGGAGCATATCGGAACGGATCATATATTTGTAAGCGAAAAGCCATGCGATACACTTATCATTACATACGGAAGGCTCTATAATAAGGCATTCAGGGCACGTACAAAGCTTGCGGCTGAGGGGATAGACTGCGATATCCTTAAACTGACGAAGATATTTCCGCTTGACGGTTCTATTGTTGACGAGATTGTTAAATACCGTGAGATAGTTTTCTTTGAGGAATCATCAAAAAGCGGCAGCATTTCCGAAAAGATAGGCAGTATGCTTGCGGAAGTATCATACTGTGGAAGATACAGCAGTGTGACTGCCGATAATTTTGTAAAACAGGCTTCAGTGAAGTCGTGTCTTGAAAAGCTGGGAATGAGCAGTAATAAAATGACAGAATATATCCGCAGGAGGAAAGCTGAAAATGCCGAGACTTGATTCTGAACTTGTGTCACGGGGAATAGCCAGAAGCCGTGAACGTGCAAAGGAAATGATAGCTTCGGGAAATGTCACTGTCAATGGTCAGACCGCAAAAAAGGCATCGGCTGATGTTAGCGAAAACGACGAAATAGTTTCATCCGAACAGGAAATATACGTTGGCAGGGGAGCACTGAAGCTAGAAAAGGCGGCTGAGGAATTTGACCTTGATTTCAAAGGAAAGATTTGTCTTGACATTGGCGCATCTACAGGCGGATTCACCGATTTTATGCTGAAATGCGGTGCGGCTAAGGTTTTTGCAGTTGATGTGGGGCATGGTCAGCTTGCGGAAACGCTCTGCAATGACAGCCGTGTCGTGAATCTTGAAGGCACGGATATCCGCAATATCACAGCATCTGATCTTGGCGGACAGGTTGATTTCATCTGTACAGACGTTTCTTTCATTTCACTGACAAAAATCCTGCCGAAAATATATGAACTGCTGAAAGACGGTGCGTGTGCGGCAGTCCTCATAAAACCGCAGTTTGAGGCAGGCAAGAAGGACATTGGCAAACATGGCATAGTCAAGGATAAAAAAGTGCATATCCGTATTCTTGGTGAGATAGATGAATTTGCCTCATCACTGGGATTTGTCTGTGAAAAATACACTTTTTCACCGATAAAAGGCGGAAGCGGCAATATTGAATATCTCGTTAAGCTGTGCAGACGCAGCGGTGAACGTATTGTCCATGATCTCAGGAAACTGACAGAAATTTCATTCAGCAGTCTTTAAGGAGAGAATTTATGAAAGCGGCATTATACCCGAATTTTCAGAAAAAAAACGCACTTGCCTGTGCAAGGGAGGCGTGCGATGTACTTGCGGCGGCAGGCATCGAAACTGCCGTAAGCGGAGTTTTCCGTGAGACATTTGCCGACAAGCCGAATATGATATTTGAGGATATATGCGTATCAGCTGAAACGGCTGACGTTGTGCTTGCGATAGGCGGTGACGGTACTATTCTCCGCTGTGCAAAACTTCTCATAGGCAAGGATACCAAGCTTCTCGGCATAAATACGGGAACTCTCGGATTTATGGCAGGTCTTGAATCAGATCAGCTTGACAAGCTTGCACTGCTGAAAACAGGTGAATATGAAATATCAGAGCGTATGACACTCGACATCGTGGCAAAAACAGCTGACGGAGAACGCCGCACAACAGCGCTGAATGAGGTTTCAGGCAGATCAGCAAGTTTCCGTATCTGTGATTTCGAGGTCTATTCAGAAAACTATCTTGTGGGCAAGCACCGTGCAGACGGAGTGCTTTTCAGTACGCCTTCAGGTTCAACAGCATATGCACTTTCGGCAGGAGGCCCTATTATTGAGCCTGACCTTGAATGTATCGAAATGACGCTTGTATGTCCTCATTCACTTTTTTCAAGGGCTACGCTTTTTGCCGCAGGACGCAGACTGCGCATGAAAAATACCACCCCTGTTTCAAAGGGAGAAAACATGGTCGTAAATGTTGACGGTGAACATTTCACTGTCCTTAAAGCAGATGAATCTATTGAGATATATCGTGGAAAAAACAATATAAGGTTTATTGACATAATCGGAAATTCATTTCATGAATCGCTGTGCACTAAAATGTGCAAGCCGATAAAATAGGAGAAATACCATGAAAAATCGTAGACAGGAAATAATTCTTGAATTAATTTCAGAGCAGCCTGTTGGCACACAGGAGCTTCTGATAAATCTTCTTTCAGAAAGAGGAATAAAAACTACTCAGGCTACCCTTTCAAGGGATATTCAGCAGCTTTCACTTATAAAACAGCGTGATGAAAACGGGGATTTCAGATATGTCCTTCCGTCATTTGCTGTTGAGGAAAAAAGCTTCTTTGCAGAGGCAGTTATTTCTGTTGACTATGCCATGAATGTGGTCGTGCTGAAATGCCGTCCCGGAATGGCGCAGGGTACGTGTGTTGCCATAGATTCGGCAAATCATCAGGGAATAGTAGGTACACTTGCAGGTGATGATACTATTTTCGTTCTCGTCAGAACCGAGGCTGATGCAAAAAAGCTTTCCAAAAAGTTCAGGAGCGAACTTATTCCGAGGAGGTAATCCCGTCAGATGCTAAAGGAAATTTATATACGTAATCTTGCGGTCATCAAGGAGGCGGTCATTCCGCTCGGCGGCAGGCTGAATATTTTCACAGGCGAAACAGGCGCAGGAAAATCCATCCTAATCAACGGAATAAATGCCGTACTCGGACAGAGATGTACTAAGGACATTGTTCGTACAGGCTGTGACAAGGCAGTAATTACCGCTCTTTTCACTGATCTTTCTGATGAGATATGTTCAAAGCTTGATGAACTGGGGATTTCTCATGATAATGAGGAAATTACCGTTACACGAGAGATAAGTGCAGACGGCGGAAGTGTTGCACGAATAAACAGCCGTACTGCTTCTGCATCACTTCTGAAGGAAATAGGCAGTATGCTGATAAATATTCATGGTCAGCACGATAATCAGATATTGCTTGACAGTGAAAAGCATATGCAGATCCTTGATGATTTCGGCGGCGACAACAGTCTCCTTGATAGTTACAGGCTTACTTTCCGTGAACTTCAGCAGACTGCACGTCAGCTTGGTGAACTGAAGAAGCGTGAACAGGCAGGTGCTTTCCGCAAACGTGAACTTAATGAGATCATCAATGACATCGGTGAACTTGAACTGAAGATCGGTGAGGACGATGAACTTGAAAAGGAGTATGAGACTGCGAAAAACTCCGAAAAAGCTATCATTGCCATAAAAACGGCGATATCTGCAATTACAGGTGAAGATGCCGCAAATGATATGATAGTTTCGGCTGAAACAGAAATTGCAGGGTATACCGATGGAAATGCCAGACTGGCAGAACTCTATGAGAGACTTTCTGCGGCTGAAATTGAACTTTCTGACATTGCATCTGAGCTTGAAAATGTTTCTGATAAAATTGAACTTGACGGCAAACGTCTGGAATATCTCGGAAGCCGTCTCGGAAGCATCAACAAGCTGAAAAGAAAGTATGCCACGGATTGCGACGGGCTTATCAAACTGTATGATGATGCCTGCCGTGAGATAATGCAGTTTGAAAGTTCAGGCGGTGAGATCAGGGAACTTTCCGAAAAGCGTGAACAGCTTCTGCATACCGTAACGGAACAGGCTAAGGCACTTTTTGATTATCGTGAGGAAACGGCAAAACGTTTTGCAGAAAGAGTTTCATCAGAGCTTGAATTCCTCAATATGTCAGGCGTTGTAATCGCCGTAAGCCACGAAAAAGGCAAGCTTACCGTAAACGGAATGGATACGGTAGAGTTCCTGATATCGGCGAATAAAGGCGAAGAACCTAAGCCGATATCACGTATCGCATCAGGCGGCGAACTTTCAAGAGTAATGCTTGCGCTGAAAAGCGTTATCGCTGACAAAGACAGCATACCGACTATGATATTTGATGAGATAGATACAGGCGTAAGCGGCAAGGCTGCCCAGAAAATCGGCATAAAACTGCGTGAAATAGGTAAAGTCCGTCAGGTCATCTGTGTTACGCATCTTTCACAGATAGCTGTTATGGCTGACGAGCACCTTATGATAGAAAAAAGTGTGGTCGATGACAGAACGGAAACTCATGTTACTCCTCTTGATATGGACGGCAGAGTGGCTGAAATTGCGAGAATTATGGGCGGCGATAACCCAAGCAGCCTCATGCTGGACAATGCGAGGGCTGAAATAGAGAAAGTCAATTCATAAGCGGAGGAAGATAATTTGAAGATATATTCAACACGTCACGGTCAGACAGACTGGAACAGACAGGACATAATTCTTGGAACTACCGATATTCCACTGAATGAGACAGGTATGCATCAGGCGGCAGAACTTGCGGAAATAGTTCATTCTATGGGAAATATAGATATTATCATTTCCTCACCTATGAAACGAGCAATTGCGACTGCAAATGCCGTTGCCGAAAGGTGCGGACTTGAAGTGGTTACAGATGAAAGACTTCGTGAATGGGATTACGGCAGATTTGAGGGATTGACACGCTATACAGAGGGCTTTCATGAGAATAAGGTGAATTTCGGCGTAAAAATGGGCGAAAACGGCGAATCACTCATGCAGCTCTGTCATCGTGTATATTCGGCATTAGATGAAATAATAACAAAATACAGCAGCAAGACAGTTCTCATTGTAAGTCATGGAGGCGTTTGCAGGGTGATCGAGACCTATTTTAACAGCATGACTACAGATGAATTTTTGAACTGGTTTATGGAGAATTGTCAGATAATAGAGTATAATATATAACATTATGGGTATGTTTGGTATGATGATACTGAGCATATTCTGAGACGGAGGATGAAATGAAAATTGGAGTTGATTACTATCCAGAATACTGGGACAAGAGTATCTGGGAAAAAGATGCAGCGCTTATGGCAGAATGCGGAGTTAAAATTGTTCGTATAAGCGGTGTTGCATGGTCGAAGCTTGAACCTAAAAACGGACAGTTTGAATTCTGGTGGCTTGACGAGGCTATGGAGGTATTTTCACAGTACGGCATGGAAATGATAATATGTATCCCTGTTGAAAGCCCGCCGTACTGGCTTCTTGATGCTTATCCTTACATCACACGTACAAATAAGGACGGCGTTTTGCTGCCAAACGGAACATATGACCGCTGCTGTGTGAATGCTGACGAGTATAAGGCATATGCTGTCCGCCTTACAGAGCAGATAGTGCGCAGATATAAGGATAACAGGAATATCATTGCTTGGCAGCTTGACAATAATATTGATGCATATAAATGCTGCTGCGGATACTGTAAGGATAAATTCAGAAAATGGCTTATGACCAAGCATGAAAATATCGGAAATATCAACAGGATATTTGGCGGAAGCGGCGAATATTCGGACATAAATCAGATACAGCTCCCGGTATTCTGCCGCAGTGACTGGAAAAATCCTGCACATGAAATTGAGTATATGCGATTCGTTTCGGAAAGTGCTGCAAATTTTATCCGTGAACTTGCAATGGCTGTGAAGCGTGAAGCACCTAATGCAAAAATGACAACGAATACCGATTTAAGCGGAGATATTCCTGATGTCTATAAGCTTTTTGAATTCATGGATTTTGTGTCAGTAAACAATTATCCGCCGACAAAAATTGATTCAAACGGCAATGTTGAAGGAACAAACGCCTTTTATCTTGACCTTGCAAGAGGCGTTATGCACAAGAATTTCTGTGTTATGGAACAGCGAAGCGGAGCACTTCCTATGGAGGAATCCGTAAAGCAAGGCATGATACGTGGATATTCCCTTCAGGCTCTTGCTCACGGTGCTGATATGGTGGTGCATTTCAGGTGGAGAACTCCGCTGAGCGGTGCAGGTTCAATGAAACAGGGACTTATTGATGCAAGCAACAGCTCTACACGCAGATTTGAGGAGTTCAGGGAATTCTGCAATACAGCGTCAAAGCTTGCCGTTATTGATACAACTACATTAGTTTCTGAGGTCGCAATTCTTTATTCTCCTGAAAGTGAAACGGCGCTGAAAATCCTTCCGCCGTCAGAAAATTTCAGTTATATAGATCAGCTTAAAAAATTCCATGCAGCTTTTTCAAGATACGGCGCAAATGTTGACGTTGTATCCACAAGAAGTGACCTTTCAAATTATAAAGTTGTGGTTGCGCCATCGCTTTTCCTTCATGACAGTAAATCGTCAGAGAGCATTTTCAGATTTGTTCTCAACGGAGGTACTCTTATTCTGACTAACAGAAGCGGTGTTCGTGACGAGTTCAATAATTATACAATGTCGGTTATTCCAAATGAATACCGTGAACTTATCGGTGCAGATGTACGAGAGGTCGATGCAATAGGCGAGGAGTCAAACGTTATCACAGATTTTGCAGGCAATTCATTCAGATGCAGTCAATGGTGCGATATCCTGAAGCTGACAACTGCAAAATCATACGCTGAATACCGTGGAAGATTCTATGCGTCAACACCTGCGGTAACGCTTAACCGATACTGCGGCGGGGTTGTTTACTATGTCGGAACAGTCTGCGGCAGTGAATTTTATGAAAGTATTGTCGGTAATATCATGATGCAGACGGGCATCCCAAGACTGAAAGGTCTGCCTGAGGGAGTCGAAGTTTCCACACGTACAAATGGTATTGACGATTTCATATTCTTCTTCAATAATTCAGGAAGAACAGTTTCGATACCGCTTCCAAAGCCAATGCACAGTCTTGTTGACTTAAATCAGAAGGAAATTATCGGTTTGCAGCCTTTTGAAGTTGATATTGTGAGAAAGTAGGAATAAATGAAAATAGTTTTACAGAGAGTGACTTCCGCAAGCGTTAAAGTTGACGGAGAAATTATCGGGCAGATTGCACAGGGATTTCTTTTGCTTTTTGGTGTAGGTCACGAAGATACGGAGGAGGACTGCCGCCGCCTTGGAGATAAGATAATCGGTCTGAGGATTTTTTCTGATGAGAACGACAAGATAAATCTCAATCTTGAAAGCGTAGGCGGTTCAATTCTCGTAGTACCGCAGTTCACGCTGTATGCAGACTGTCGTAAGGGCAACCGTCCGAATTTCATTCAGGCGGCTAAACCTGACGAGGCAAACAGGCTTTATGAGTATTTCGTGGACTATCTGCGCAGTAAAGGTCAGCACGTTGAAACAGGCTCTTTTGGCGCTGATATGAAAGTCCAGCTTATGAACGACGGCCCTTTTACAATTATTCTTGAATAAAATAATTACCCCGGTCAATATTATCATTGATATTATGATCGGGGTGATTTTTTGCTGAGAAAAAGAGGAGAAAACAGGGTGATTCTGCTTGGAGCGGCATTTTTTATGCTATTTCTGGGAATAGCTTTCAAGTATTATGCGGTGGCTTATGAGCAGAAATATGTGAGAACGGCAGAAATACGCTCGGAACACACTACAAATGCAGGCGAAAGTCAGGGAACTATCTATGACAGAAATATGAAGCCCATGGTCAATAGTGAGCGAAAATATGCGGCAGTAGTTGTTCCAACTGCAGTGGATATGGATGAAATTTCAGAATATGCATCGGACAAGGTGACTTTTTCATCTGGGTTTGAAAAGGGAGAGCCATTTGTATTTGAATGTATTAAAAATACTCCCGAAAGTGAAGGACTTACAGTTTTTGAACTGCCTGTCAGGTATTCCGAAAATCAGGCGGCAAGTCATATAATCGGCTATCTGTCACAGAATGAGGGGGCTGACGGTATTGAGTATGCCTATAATTCGATACTTCGCAATGAAAACGGAAATAACAGCGTGACTTATAAAACGGACGGTTTCGGCAGGGTGATGATAGGTGAAGGCAAAAAAATTGTCAGAAGCCATGCGGCAGAAAGCGGCGTTGTGACGACAATTGATCTTGATTTGCAGAATATATGTGAGGAATGCGGCAAAAAAATAAAAAAAGGTGCAATAGTGCTTGCTGATGTGAAAAAAGGTGATATACTGGCAATGGCAAGTTTCCCCGACTATTATATATGTGACCTTGAAAGTGCAGTCAGCGATAAAAACTGTCCTCTTATAAACCGTGCGCTTTATTCATACAGTGTCGGCTCAATTTTCAAGCTTGTGACTGCGGCTGATGCTATAGAGGAGGGCATGGGCAGTATGATGTATGATTGCGGCGGGCAAATCGACATTTACGGTCAGATTTTCAACTGCCATAAATATGACGGTCATGGTTTGCAGTCGTTGGGCGATGCGATGACAAATTCCTGCAACACATATTTTATTGATCTCGCAAGGGCACTGAATATCGGTAAACTTCGTGAAATGGCATATAACATAGGCTTTGGCAGAGAAAATCAGCTTTGTGCAGGCATGACAGGTTCGGCAGGGGTTCTTCCAACGCAGAAAGAACTTGCAGTTCATGCGGAACTTGCAAATTTTGCATTCGGTCAGGGCAGACTTACAGCTACGCCGTTACAGGTAACACAGCTTGCCTGTGCCATAGCTAATAATGGAAAAATGCCTGAACTCAGGCTTATCAAGGGCTTGACTATTGACGGCGAGTTTACTATGAACGAGAAAAATCCGAGATATTCTTATGTCATGCATGAGGATACAGCAAAACAGCTTCGGAAAATGATGGTTCACGCAGTAAGGGACAATAAAAATTCTAATGCAAAATCGGAAAAAGTATCTGTTGGTGCAAAGACATCAACTGCCCAGACAGGGCATTTTGACAAAAGCGGAAACGAACTCTGCAATGCATGGATAACTGGATTTTTTCCGTCACGCAGTCCGAAATATGCGCTGACGGTACTAATCGAGGACGGTGGCTATGGTAACGACTCTGCCGCACCGATATTCCGTGAAATAGCCGAACAGGTCAGCGCTAAACTGAAAAAAAGAATAGGTTCTGAATGACAAAATGCCACGCAACAGCATATCGTTGTTACGTGGCATTATTTTTATTTTGCGAATTTTTTTATGTCTACATCAAGCGGCGCATCCATTTCATCAGATACATATTTGCCATTCTTTTTGCGCTGTTTAACACACTCGGTCAGCAGATACTCAATCTGACCGTTGACCGAGCGGAAGTGATCCCCCGCCCCTCCGGCGATATCGTCATACAGCTTTTCCGATAATCTGAGCGGAACTTGTTTTTTAACTGCCATATCAGTACAGACTTCCTGAATTTACGATAGGCTGTGCGTCGTGGTTTCCGCAGAGTACAACAAGGAGATTTGAAACCATAGCGGCTTTGCGTTCTTCGTCAAGTTCTACGATATTGTTTTCGTTAAGGCGTTCAAGAGCCATTTCCACCATGCCTACTGCGCCGTCAACTATCATTTTTCTTGCATCTATAATAGCAGAAGCCTGTTGTCTCTGAAGCATTACAGATGCTATCTCAGGAGCATATGCAAGGTGAGTGATTCGTGCTTCAATAATTTCAATACCTGCGTTTTCAACTTTAGTCTGAATTTCATCACGGATACGCTGTGCAACAATTTCGCTTGAACCTCTGAGGCTTCCCTCATCGGCAATGCCGTCGCCTGTAGTATCGATATTAGGAGCAACGTCATACGGATAGATGCGGACAATGTTTCTGAGTGCGCTGTCACACTGGAGTGAGAGGTATTCCTTATAGTTGTCAACATCGAATACAGCCTTTGCAGTGTCAACAACACGCCACATAACTGCGATACCTATTTCT
Organism: Ruminococcus sp.; assembly: GCA_045641105.1. Taxonomy (GTDB): domain Bacteria; phylum Bacillota; class Clostridia; order Oscillospirales; family Ruminococcaceae; genus Ruminococcus. The sequence goes on from JAZUGG010000005.1 coordinate 32,697, forward strand.
ATAGGGTTGCCGAGACAGTCATTGATCTTCTGACGGTTGTTGTTGAGAGTCATGATTTTGAGTGATATCTTTTTGGTTGGTAAAGTGACAGCAGCATTTGCGCCGTTTGCACCTGCGGCAGCACCGATTTTAATAATCGGTTCATCGCCTACATCACCGCTCTGTCTGAGCTTTGTAGCAGCGGCAGGGTTTACTGCTGTACAGAATGGGTTAACCCAATAGAAGCCGTCGCCTTTGAGAGTACCCTTATACTGACCAAAAAGCGTGAGAACAAGAGCTTCCTGTGGTTTGAGGACTTTGAGTCCGAGGTAAGGTATCCATCCCAGGCATAGCCACAGAATGCAGATGACCATAAGAAGTACGTTTCCAAAACAGCCGATTACCAGACCGATGATAGATGCAAGATAGAGAAGGGTAATAAGCAGAAGAGCCGACATACCGTTCTTTCTTTTGCAGATGATTTTTTCCTGTGTACTGTTTGTGATTGTTGATTCTTTCATAAATATTTCCCCTTTTTCTGGTATTCACTGAAAAAATATTTTCAGTTTTCCCAATAATCATTAAATTTCCGAACTTTGATTCGGATTGGTTTGTATTTGATATCATTATGATATCACAAATATTTCGTTTTGTCAAGAGGTTTTTGAAAAATTTTCAAAAAATTTTCTGAGAAGTTGCAATATAAATATGCAGATATGTCGTTGATGTATCTGCATATTTTTTTGTCAGCAGAAGGAAAGAGGAAAAATAATTAATGTAGTAATTTGCATATAATTATCATATGTGCTTATACAGGGCGTATTTTTTGGAACAATTATTACAACAGACAAAAAAAGTGTGCTTTTTTTAGTAAACATGCTTGAAAAAAGGAAATACTTATGGTATAATATTAATGTGATATACACATATTATATAATGCACAAACACGTAATGTATTCTTTGTGCAAATACTACATCGTAATGAATTTATGTGTATATAGATTCATACTGGAGGTGAGAATATGTATCTTAAACAAGGAGGTGATGAAATGAAGAAAATCTATGTACCGCCTGAATTGGAAATTGAAATGTTTTCTGGTACAGATATTATTACGACAAGCGATCCTGTGACATTGACGAATATAACTGATCCAACAGATCCGGCACTTGACGACTACGAAACTCTGCCGATGAAGTAGCAGATGAAGAATTCTCACTAAGGAGGAAAGAAAAAATGCGATTATTAAAGAAGGCAACTTCTCTCGTGCTTGCGGCAAGCTGTATTTCGTCACTTGCTGTTGAGCCGGCATTGCAGGCATTTGCCGCAAAGCCGCCGATTGAAGATGTTTCTGTAAGTGCTGATCTTACAATTCTGAATCAGGATATGTTAGGTCTTGACATTTACGCAAGATTACCAAAAAATGCAGAAAAAACTGAACTTCGTTATAAAAATGAAGCAAGCGAATCATTTACTGAAAACATGATCTGGGATGACAGTACCTCAGCGTATAAGGCAACGATCGAGGTACGTGCCACGGAAATGGCAGATGTTTTCAACGGACAGATATATGCAGACGGCGAAGCTGTCGGAACGAAATTTTCCTATTCTGTAAAGGATTTTGCTGAAAATGCTATCAAGGTCAATAAGGACAGCAAGGAGAAAGATGATGTCCTTAAGACTATGCTGAATTATGGTGCTGCTGCACAGACATATTTCAGGCATAATATGTATGACCTTGCAAACAGCAGCCTTTCTGATGAGGACAAGGCTCTGACTGATCTCAATCAGGAAGGCATTCTCGGCAAACGCTATATTGACAGTGATGCTCTTGCTTCAAAAGGTCTCGTTTACGATTCAACAACACTTCTTGCAGAATCAGGACTCACAGTCCGTGAGTACTTTACCCTGAAGGGCACACCTGTTCCGCCGATAGATGTAACTATCAACGATAAGTCCGTATCTTTCGGCGAAAAGGAATATAAGGGAAAGAAATTCTATTATATTGACATCGAAAATGTTTCGATGGAGGACTTTGACAAAACATACTACATGAAGATAGACGGCAAGGAAGTAGCTTCCTATACCGTTAATGACTATCTTATCCGTGCGTATGATGCTGAAAAGAGTCCTGAACTTGCCGACCTTGTTTCTTCACTTTACTATTTCAGCAAAGCGCTTGATCTGTACCGTGAAAACAACACATCAGGTGTAAAGTTCGTGCATGAAGTATCCTTTGCTGCTGCAGACGGTGTTGACACCACCAACCTTGTTCTCCCCGATAAGGCAATGTACAGCGAAGAAAGAACTATCGGCTCACTGCCTACTCCGAATCAGCCTCACAGTACCTTCTTAGGCTGGTATTATGATCCTGAGATGAATTACATGGCTGAGAGCGATGAGACAATTGACAGGGATATGACGCTTTATGCGAGCATGACAGGTGATAATACCGATCTCATGGCGCATGACACCCCCGCATATTTCACTGTTGACAATGTCGGAGCAGATTATTCATTCCAGGTTGCAGCCGATTCCGAGGAGACCATCAGGAAATACCTCACTTTGAACGACTACAGTTCTCTTGAAGGCATTACAGAATATACTGTAAGCGGCGGAGAAAACGGAATATATACTATCGCACCAAAGAACGGATTTATCAGCAACCATATCTATACTGCTGAACTGCCTGAAAATGAAGAAGCAGTTAAATTCATTGAAAACGGTGAGATAAAGTCCGTTGATGTACGCAAGCTGAATATGTTTGCCGAAAAGAAGGAGATAGAAAATCTCAGCATCAGCGATGATGTACAGTATGTTCCGCTTGAGGAAGTATCAAACCTCACAGGTTCGGCTGTTGACAAGCTGAATGCAGTTATTAACGAAGACGGCAAACCGTATGAAAACGGTACTTTCGACTATAAGCCGGGTATGCTCAAAGCCGGAACCATTGCTGCTATTTATTCAGGCACACATCCGACCGAGAGAGCAGTAGACTCGACTGAGCCTATCGCATATATCAAGGTTTTATCATCTGAGGGCGACACCTATTCATATACAGGTGCTCAGTTTGATGAAATTGTTGATATGCCTGTAATTTATCCTGTAAATGCAGACAAGTACGACCTTGATAAGAATGACGGAAACGTTCTTACATTAAATAAGGAAGTTCTTGATTTCAGCGACAAAAAGTATGCTGATTCAAATTACGACCTTTCAAAGGGTGTACGTGAAGGTCAGTATATCGTATTTGCAGATTATGATGCACTGAAGGCACAGAAGGATGTCGATATGTATGCTCTTACATACGTTAAGATCGACTCTGTTTCACAGAATGCCGAAACAGGTGTATACACAATAAGCTACTCACCGACAAGTATGCAGGAGATCAACGATTCACTCGCACTTGCATACAGCAGACACGGTGATATTGAACTTACTCCGGAGGAGATCGAAGAACTGGAGAGACAGACCGAGGAACAGGCAATAGAGAGCGGATTTGTTGACGAGACTATCGAGCAGATCGCTTCGCTTGCTGTTGAAACAGACGGTTTCCAGAAGATATCGGAAGATTTCGAGTATGAAGTTATCTCAGGCGATATCGGCAAACTTACAGGCGAAAGCACTATGCCGACCGTTGACAGCCTTGCTGATGATGATGACAAGAGCGATCCGTGGGTATGCGACGTAACCAAGAAAGACGTTGAAGCCAAGTTCTATATCGGCGACCTCAATCATTTTGAGGGAACAGGTGCAGGAATCATGCTCGGCATCAATTTCGAGTGCGAATTCCATAAGAAAAAGAATGACAAGGATAAAGTTGTAATATCTTTCAGCGCACAGTTCATGCAGGAACTCGAACTTGATTTCGATTTCAGCTTTGACTATGATATTGACGTTTACTTCTTAGGCATTGAACTTGACGAAGCTGTTCTCAATTTCGACATCACAATGGGTGCTTACACAAACTTTGATGTATCTGCTACCCTGAAAACCGTTCATGAAGAAGACGACGATGATGACGATGATGACGACGACGATGATGACAAGAAGGACGACGACAAAAAAGACGGCGATGACGATAAGAAAAAGGACGACGATGATAAGAAGAAGGATGACGATGATGACGACGAGCCTTTATTCAAGAAAGAATTTGGCAAGCCGGCAACAGCTGATGACTTCGATAAGGAATCTGTTGAATTCGCCAAGGAGATCACTGAACTTGTAAACGGCACAAAGGACGAAAAGGGACTTTATGACATTTTATTCGGTGACGACGATGACGACGACGACGACGATGATGACGACGATGATGATGATGACGATGACCACGATGACGACGAAGATGAAGACAAGTACTCAAATCTCCTTGCTGAAAAGTATCAGGAAATGATGAAGGAGACTGAGGAAGGCTGGATCCCGATTTTTGAAAAGAAGATCGCCGAGATCACACTTGCCTCATTCTACGGCATTATTAATGTAAAACTTCCTATTGACTTCTCAGTAGAAGTGTGTGCATATCTTTCAATAGGTCTTGTATACAATTATGAGGTTGAAAGAACATATCATTTTGAAGTTGATATCCTTCGCGGAAAAACAGGTTCTGATGTTATTGACCGTGTTGAGGAGACAATGACAATTGATGCATATGTTGTCGGTACACTCGGCATCAAGGCAGGATTTACCCTTTCTCCACGCATCAGCATAGACATACTGGTAATAGAAATAGGAAGTGTCGGACTTGAAGTCTACTGCGGCGTAAAGTTCCAGATATGGGGCTACTTCCATTATCATTATGAACGAATAGGCAGGAAACCTTCCAAGTCGAATTTCTCAGGTGCGCTTCTTCTTGATCTTTCGCTTTGTGTTGAGGTCAAGCTTAGTGCACAGCTTTTTGGCGGAAGCAAGATAAAGGGTGAAAAGACTCTTTATGAAAATGAATTCCCGATATGGTATTACGGAGCGGAGAAGGTTCTGCTTGATTTCCCTGAAATCGAAGAAGAAGACGAATACTATGATATGCTGGTAGTTCATGAAATACCTCTTGCCGACTCAGTATTCAATTCCTATATAATGGATATGCGTTCAGGCGAAGCAGAGGAGTACAACGTCTTTGAAGAAGCCCGTGACGCAGGAGAGGAAGCATACATATCAGCACTTGATAACGGCAAGAGCGCTTCTGAAGCTGAAAGGAGCCGTGATAATGCTTACGAAAATTACATGAAGGAGAATTTTGATAAGTATTACAGAGTAACCCTTTCAAATAAGAATTTCAGCTATGACAGCCGTACAAATACAGTTCATTTAATTAAGGAACTGAACGCTCAGAATTTCACGGAAGTTGAAGAAACAACCGTTACAATTACATTCGTAACAGATCTTTATGTTTCAAATCTCAAGAGAGAGGTCAAGGTAAAGTATTCATGTCCTGACGGAAAGATCGTTATACTTGACTGGAATTACCCCGGCAAGACATTTAAGAGCGAGTTCATATTCGGTGCTCCTGATACAACTATCAACGGTTCTGCAAATACCAACGGCTGGCCGATAGCGCCGCATGACAATCATATGGATTTCTCATACTGGGTAGACGAAGAAGGCAATAAGGTTCAAACGTTTGAATTAATGCCTGATTTTGAAAAGGATGTTCAGACATTCTACGGTGTATGGGAACCACGTGCTATGGGTGTTGTTCAATTCGCTATATACTATGATGACACTCGCTATATATTTAATCATGTTTCAAGATATGCAGACAATTCACTTATCCGTTATGATGATGTTGTTGACTGGGATAAAAAGAAGTTTGATCTGCCGGTAACCAAGGAATTTAAGGATGACTATGAAATTGCACCGCTTCCTGATGATGTACTGGCAAGTTATAAGAGACAAAAGCTATATGATGAGATCGCAAGTTACTGTCATGTCAGAAATGATATGTATGAATCAATATATCTCAGACACAAGCTCCACACAGTAACCATTATTAATGATGCAACGGGCGAAGTATGTGCTACAACACAGTTAAGAAGCAATGATCCGGTAGTATTTGATTCTGATGTTATTAATCAGATAAACGAAAATGCACTCGGTTATCAGTTTGACAGCTTTGTTGAAGATCTTACTGATTACAAGATGCCTCCGAAGGATATCACACTTCATGCAGTAATGATACCGAATAAGAATACTCCGTATAAGGTAGAATTCTATATCAACGGCGACTATGCTACATCGGTCTGCCCGACAGGCACTTCAGGGACATCCTTCCGTCCGACGTGGTTTATGTATCCGGACAGATATATGCACATTCCTTATGCAGTCTTTGATAAGGCTACATTAAATCAGGAAGAAGTCACTGCAGAGACAGATATATCAATCAAGGGCGACGGCTCAACGGTTTTACGTATGTACTTCACAGCCGAGAAACTTCCTTCTGTTGTTATCAACAGAACAGACCTCAGCGGCAATCATGTCAAGGATGCGGTTATCGGTCTGAAGGGCGTGGATTCATACGGCGACGTAATTGATCTTTCGGGCTGTAAGACTTCACAGAAATCTCAGATGTTCGATCAGCTTATGATAACAGCTGACGGAACACCTATTACAATTTACAATCTCCCTGACGGCACCTATACTGTATATCAGATTCAGAACGGTGACCAGAATGGTATGTCATATCCGGAAGAAGTTGCATTCACAGTAACAAACGGCAAACTCAGCATTGACGGCAGCATAGAGCTTAAAGACAGCAAGTGCTCAGACGTTGTATTCAGCAAGGTAGATGAGAACGGCAAGAATCTTGATAATCTTAAGCTTAAGATCACAGCAAAGGATTTCAGCTTCTCAACAAACAGTCTTGCTGTTAAGGATGCAATTCTTTCAGACAGCACAGCAAAATCACTCACATTCACAACAGGCGAAAAGGACGCAGTTATTACACTCCGTGACGGCGTTTATACAATAAGCGATATTACATCTGTAAGCGGCGCTCTTGAAAAAGCCAAGTACAACATATGCAAGACAGAAGATATTACCTTTGAGGTATCAAACGGCAAGGTTTCCATTATCACAGATGAGGGAACAAAGTCAGCTGATAAGGTAACAATGGTAAATCATCTGTACGGCACAGGACTCAATATTGACAGAGTCGGCACAGACGGCAATTATCTCGGCATTATATCCTACAATTACTTCAACAGTACCTACAACAAGTATAATTCAAGTTCCCGTGATTCAGTAATTTCTGTAAAGGGCACTGACTATCTTGGCAGAACTGTTGACGAAAAGATCAAGACAGGAGGCAAGAGACAGGTTATCGGTCTTCTTGACGGTACATACACCATTCAGGAGGATTACTCCCGTGAGGACAACCCGCAGTATCCTGTTCCTGTAACAGTAACTGTAAAGAACGGCGTAGCTGACTGCGGCGATACCCTCGTACTGAAGGACAATGCAGTAAGCACAAAGTATGACATAACAATAGCAAGAGAATTTGCAGACAGCACAGACAAGTACAGAAACAGTATGTATCTTTATAACCTGTATTATTCGGAATCACAGTATGATCCGATATGTATGCTGGAATTAAAGGCAGATTCCGATATAAGCGGATGCTGTATCGTTCAGGGTGCTTACTATCTGAACAGCGCTTATACAAAGGGCGAAAAGGCAGTTTACAGCGATAACAACAAAACTGTTAAGTTCCCGTATTACGGCGAAGCATTATCAATAAAGCTTCCTGACGGCAGCTATACTCTCAGTGTAACAGAAGACTTTGCAAATCCGAATGCTACACCTGAACCTGTAAGCTTTACTATTTCAGGCGGCAAAATAAGCGGCGGCACTTCTGTTATCCTCAAGGATAAGGCAGTTGCTGAAAGAAATCCTGTTATTATCCATAAATTTGCAGAAAAAACAGGTGACAAATATTCAGGCGGCATAAAGCTTGAATGTCTCAAGCCGACAGAAGACTATTTCTATGCAAAGGATATCGTATTCAAGAGAAATGATGATGATTTCCAGCCATATAATGAATATGACGGCAATGCTCTTATCATATCCTACGGCAATGTTACAGTATGGCTTCCTGACGGCGAATATATGATCAGCGATGTTTCAGTAACTGATGCATCAGATAAGTATGCAGCACCTGTTAAGTTCACAGTCAGGGAAGGCAAGCTCACAGAGGGCGAAGCTGTTGTTATGAGACCTATGGGCGCATACAGCACATTCAAGGTAAGAACCTGTGATGCTGACAAGAAAGTCAACTACAGCGGAACAGAAATGAGCATAACCTGTGAGGAAGGCGGTCTTTCAGAGGAAAGCATTGATGTCAAGGACGGTACTCTCGTATCATGCACCGGCAGTAAGCTCACATGGATATCAGGTTCAGAACCTGCAGAACTTAAAGTTATTACAGGCACTTATGAAATAAGCGTAACAAAAACCGACGAAAAGTACAGATTAAGCTATGCTTCATCAAAGACATTCCGTGCATCGAATACCAAGATCTACAACACAGAAATTTCAAACATGGAATATGAAGACATCAGCTTTATCCAGGAGACAAACACAACAAATGTATCAATAGTCAACTCACAAGGTTCTACAAGCAAAAATGTCAAGAATGAAATCAGCGGTGTCGATAAGAACGGCAAGGCAATTTCATTCACAACAGGCAGCTTCAGTTCAGCAAGCAATGTCAAAATAACTTCAAAGGGTGCTGAATGGACAGGCTACCGTGCTTTACTGGTACTTGAAAACGGTACATATACAATTCATCAGTTAGTTCCGGTAGAAGGCTATGATGTTGCAAAGGACGTTACATTCACAGTCAGCGACGGCGAAACAGACCTCGGTTCAGAGATCAAGGTAACCAGCACGACACTTTCAGAGGCAGACATCACAATTTACAGAGTTGATGAATACGGCAGCGACTATCCGGCATCAATTATTCTTAAGGGTACTGACAAGTATAACAATGCTGTCAAATTCTCAAAAAGAGTAGCATGGGAACAGCCGGAAGGTGCAACAGAGGACTACAGTGCTTCTGCTTCTTCACTCAGATGGAATACTTCATATGATGCAGGCGCACTGAAAGTAACACTTCCTGACGGTAATTACTCTATTGAGAGCGATTACACAACATTTGAGTTTACAGTCGAAAACGGAAAGGTAAACGGCAAAACAGAATTCTTTATTGATGAATCAGGCATACGCTATACAAGAGAGATCAATCGTACAGAAATGATCATCAACGTTCTGGACAAATACGGTGACAATATGTCATCTGTTTCATGTTTACTCAGCGGTAAAGATTCAAACGGAAATCATATCTATATCAACGGCGAATACCAGACAGATTCATCAGACTACACAAGCGGCTATCCATTCTGTTGGAATACGGATGCATGCAATGTTGTATTCCAGCTTGATGACGGTGATTACACTCTCAGTGTAACAGATGTTCCGGCAGGCTGCTTAACTCCTGATGATATTACATTTACAGTAAAGAATAACGAGGTTATCGGAGATTCAGTTGAATATGACGGCGGAACACCTGTTATCAACGTTACTGTATCAGAGCTTTCAACAACGGAAGTTGCTGTTTACAGTCTTGACTATGACGGAAGAACTTTCGTTACAGACGGAACGCTCGAACTCAAATCAGCAGACGGTCTTGACATGACATTATGCAGTATCAGCGTAACACCTTACAGACAGACCAAAGACGTATTATCATGGAATCCTACAGAAAAAGCTCCTGTATATGTTTCACTTCCTGACGGAAACTACATACTCAGAAATTATACATGGGCACCTGACGTAGAGTTCTCTATTACCAATGGCGTTCTCAGCTGCGGCGATGCAGTTTACTACACAAGGAACGGTCTTGCTGATGCAATAGCAACAACCACAACAACAACCACAACAACAACAACATCCACAACAACGATCACCACAACCACAATGGTGAATATACCGATAGCAAAGCGTAATACTGACGGATATGCTGTTGAAGGCGCACAGCTTTCACTTACAGGTGTTGATAATGGCGGAAACGATATTATCTTCACAGCTGATCAGATCATCGTTGATGATGCAACAGTTATCAACAGTTCAGGCAGTGCACTTGTATGGAAGACAGGATTATATGCAGTAAACGTAATTCTTGCAGACGGTACATACACACTTCACGAAATGTCAGCTCCTGACGGATATATCATTGCTGACGACATTACATTCACAGTTGTTGACGGCGAAATGTATATCGGCGACAGGTATACAAATTACGTTGACATGACAGACGGTATTGTTACAACAACAACTACAACAAGCACAACCACAACAACAACTACAACAACAGCAGTGGCAACAGCAAAGGTTGACTTCTATATCTACGATACAAACGGCAAATATAACCCGTGGAGAGATATGGAACTTTCAGGCGCTGATGTCAACGGCGATGAAAATGTATTCACAGATTATGACATTCCGGCTGATCTTCTTGACAGAGCAAACACATCATGGATCAGATGGTGGTCAGGCGAGAGCGGATGTGTAAGCGTTACACTTCCTGACGGTACTTACTACATCAAGGATATTTCCAAGGGTGATTCTACTAAGTATGAGTTTACTATCACAAACGGCAAGCTCAGCTGCGGCGATGCAGTTTACTACACAGTAAACGGTCTCCTTGACAAGGCACCTTCAAAGGAAACAACAACAACTACTACAACCACAACTACATCTACAACTACAACAACTACTACAACCACAACAACAACCAAGCCAACAACAACATCCACAACAACTACTACAACAACAACTACAACTACAACAACCAAGCCAACAACAACATCCACAACAACATCTACAACTACAACAACTACTACAACCACAACAACAACCAAGCCAACAACAACATCCACAACAACTACTACAACAACAACTACAACTACAACAACCAAGCCAACAACAACATCCACAACAACATCTACAACCACAACAACTACTACAACAACATCCACAACAACATCTACAACCACAACAACTACTACAACAACATCTACAACAACAACCACAACAACATCCACAACAACTACTACAACAACATCCACAACAACAACTACAACTACAACCACAACAACTACTACAACAACATCCACAACAACAACTACATCTACATCTACAACTACAACAACATCCACAACAACTACTACATCTACAACCACAACATCAACAACCACACTTGCAGCAATTGTTATCAAGAAGGTAGATAATGAAGGCACAAGCGTTGTCGGAGCACAGCTCTTAATTACAGGTACTGATGCAGACGGCAATCAGATCACATTTGAAGATGGTCAGATCATTGGCGACGGTATTACAGTAATCAATGGCGTTGGCACTTCACTTGTATGGCTCTCAGGCGAAGAAGCAGTTACACTTATGCTTCCTGCAGGTACATATACTCTTATGGAACAGGTTACACCTGAAGGATAC
>JAZUGG010000006.1:0-8121 GCA_045641105.1 Ruminococcus sp.
TTGACCCCGCAATATGCGGCTTCGCCGCTTGTATATTTTTTTAAATGCTGTTGCCGTGAATAGAAAAACGCAGTCCGAAATTTCTGCATATTTAACAATTGTGCCATATTTATTTCACATAACTTTGTATATGTTTTTTACTTTCAGGTATTGACACTTACGTTACGTAAGGTGCTATAATAATACCGGTGATGAAAATGAATGAAACGGCAGAAAAAGCCAAAGAAGCGCTCTCATATACCTACGCACCGGAAGTTTCCGATGACGAGGCGCTTGAATGCTAAGAAGAATTCATCAAAAACCGCAGTGAGTACATAGAAAATGTCGGCTGCTGCCATAGGTAAATGTGCGTTCTATTGAGGGAAACTCTTTTGAAAAAGTGGTGTCCCCAATAAAATGCGCATCTGCCCATGACAGCATCATTTTTTATTCAGGCAGTTTTATAAGGTCAAGGAGGTATTTCTGGATAGCAAGGGCATCGTTGTTGGTTACGCCGCTTCCGACATCGCAGCAGTCGGCGTTGAGCCAGCCCTGAGACGTGATATGTGTCTTGTCAGAGCCTTTAAGTCCGTATTTATCGGGATTTACAAGTGCCTGCATGATGAGGACAACGTCAGCCATATTCAGTTCGCTGTCGCAGTTTGCATCGCCGTAAACCACGTCACTATGCGGAATATCAGTTACTGAGGTGGTTGATGAAGTTGTTTTTGCGGTTGTTGTGGAAGATGTTGTTGTTGAGGAAGTTGTCTTTGAATCAGTATTACCGTTTGTATAAAGATTCTTCGGCAGTTCATCGAGAGTGATGCAGTAATCGCTCTGATACATTTTTGTCAGTTCATCATAATCCTGATATTTTTCGCCAAGGAAAGCCGTACCGCCGTCCTCACCGCCGTCATACCACGGGCAGAAATAGAGCCATCCTGCGTCCTCCACGAGGATATTATCAAGGGCAGGTACGGTATCATTTTCAGCCATTGAGACCATTTTCTTACCCTTTGTCAGCTTGTAGAGTGAGTCGAATTTTGCCGGTATAGCGAGGAGATTCGGGCCGCTCGACTTGCCGTCGCCACGGTTGTACTCAACATTGTATTTATCATATGCAACGATATCAACATACTCATCTCCCGGATACCAGTCAGCCGAATTTTCATAGTCATAGCTGTTGTATTCCCAGATTATGTTATGCAGTTCATACTTTTCAGTCAACGTAGTAAACAAAAGTTTCCATAACTCTTTGTATACTTCCGCACCTCTGTCGCCCCACCAGAACCATGATGTACCGTCAGGGTAGAGACCTTCGTTGCCCTGAGCCTCATGGAGAGGACGGAAAATTATCGGAACGTTATTTTCCTGAAGAACGGCGAACTGTTCGGCGAGCATTTTCATAGCCAGTTCAAAGTATTCACGCTCTTTTGTGCCCTCTTTAAGAATGTTTGCGGTATTGAAGGTGCTGTTTGAAGCCTGATAGTTTTTGTATGTGCATTTCTGCCAGTCAACGGCATCTCCGACTGTATAATCTGCAAAATCTATCGGAACATTTAAGTGCCATGAAGCTGTAATTATTCCATTATTTTCCTTAACCCATTTGACAGCACGTTCAGTTGTACCGTCGTCCCAGCCGTAGAGCGGATTGTAGTTCATGAAGTCCAAACCACGAATTGCGGGCATTTTCCCCGTCAGGTCCATAAGAAATTCGTTTTCCCATTCATAGTTGTCCTTGTGACCGCTTCCGTAAATTTCCTGTTGACCTGAAATAATATGGCTTCCATAGATGCTTTTCAGGTATTTCATAAGCGATTTTGCCGAATCAGAGGCATTTTTGTCAACAAGAACATCGGTTGCGAGGGAGTAATCATGTTTTTCAGCGACCTTGACAGTCACCGTGTCAACAGCCATATATCCGTATTTATTGAGGAATTCAAGGGTATTTTCGCCTTTATTCAGACGCACCACGCCGAACTCGAAATCCTGCCATTTATCAGTATAAGGGATAGTTTTCGAGAACTCGCTGCCGTTGACAGAGAGAGTTTCCATACGTCCTTCCTGATTGAGAATTTGTGCGCATCGTGCAGTGACCAGATACATTCCGTCCTCCGCAACAGTCACATTGCACGAAATTGTATTACCTGTGAGGTATGCGAAACCCTTGCCGCTGTAGTCTGGGAGCTGAGTGCCGTAGATATCAGTCCATAGTTCAGCGCCATTCATGTCCTCGGCTTCAACGGTATACGGAAAGCTTGTTTCACCTGCGGCAAAAGTGTCGAAAATGCCCGATGTACCGAGCTGAACAGCCGCAAGTGACAATGCTGAAGCGGCTGAAAGAATTTTTGTAAATTTTTTCATAATATATCCTCCTTATTCTTCGGGAAGTGATTTAATTAAATCAAGCTTAAATTTCTGGATGGCAAGAGCATCATTCAGGGTAACGCCGTCGCCATTCCCCGAAACATCGGCGTTTTTCATGCCATTTTCGGTGATATGCGACTTATCCGTGCCGTTCAGACCAAATTTGTCAGGATCGGCGATATTTTGCATGATGAGCACGACATCGCCCATATTGACCTCACCGTCACAGTTGGCATCACCGTATGCGATACTTTCAACATCGCCGCCTGACAATGTTGAGAATCTATCATTTGTATACACATTGTTATACATGGTTTCAGCCCAGAATTTTCTTATCGCTTCATATCCGACATCAGACGGATGAACGCCGTCGCCGCTGAGATAGTCGGTATGCTCGCTGAGAAACGATTCAAGGTCAGCGCCTTTTACCAGTTTATCGCCATATTCTTCATACAGCCTGTCAATTTCAGCGTTGTATTTCGGCAGATTATCAGCCACTCCTTTTTCAAGCGAGAACGGAATTTTCGGCAGAACGGGGACTTTATCGCTTTTCAGCACAGCATCGATCATATACTTAGTGTTATAATAATAGGTATCCGCACCGGTCTGATCGCCCCATGCGTCATTAGTTCCGTAGGCGATGCTGACAAATTTTCCGGGGAAGGCTTCAAGCCAGCGGTCAATGTTATTTTTGCCGTCAGTTGACGTAATACCGCCGATTCCGCCGTTTTCCTGAATCGGAAAATAGCGCTCGTCAAGATTGTGGAGATGCATCGCAAAGCCTGTTCCGTAGCAGTTATTCATGCCGCAGGCAGTAATGGAATCGCCCAAAAACAGCCAGCTATCGGCAATTCCCTCCGAAACGCTGTGAACATCAAGATTCAGACTGACCTGACCGCCGCTTTTTCCGTCAGATCTGGCTATATTCAGCCTTATCCAGTTATATCCGCTCATATTCACGACGTGCTGACGTGAAGCAAGTCTGTTATTTTCAACAGTTTCAACAATTTCCCAGCCGCTGTCTGGATATTCGCCGCCCTTCGCAGAATTGACCTCGACCGTGTATTCGGTGGGAATCATATTCTGATTTGCGTAACTGCCGATTTTATCGTATGTGCTTGTCGTATACCACACGGCAATGACGGTTTTACGCTGATTTTCAGGCACATCTGACAGGTCATATGCAAGCTTGTCAGGTGCAGTTCCCGACCAGAATGAATAGTAATGCCCGTCATTTGCCGCAGATGCCGTTGACGGATTTGTCTCCGAGTAGGCAGGCACATCACGGCTTATTACAGGATTCGGAACGATTTCAGCCATAGAATTCAGTACACCTCCCAGCCCAATGGTTATGGCACAGCTTACAATTACTGCTGATTTCTTCAATAATCTCAAAAATATCCCCTCCCGGATTTTTTTGCTGCATACATTATAGCATAAAAGAACGGATATTTCAAGTCTTTTCACAATAATTTAATATATTTTAAGCTATAAATCAATTTGACAAATTAATTAATATCAGTTAAATGAACTTTGCCAAAAAAATGGGACAGCATAAAACTGTCCCGAAATAAATCAAATATTTTTGTTACTATGGTTATATGAAATTATTCATGTAACTCCTTTTTTACTTGCTCGAACTCGTTCATTACGGTCGGATCAGGCGCAGGTGTCATCAGGGAAACGATAACAATTGTGATAAATGCTGCAACAAATGCAGGGAGAAGCTCGTATATAGCGAATACTCCGCCAATCGGAGCGATGACGAACTTCCATACGAATACCATTACGCCGCCGACTATCATGCCTGCGATAGCACCGAATTTTGTAGAACGCTTCCAGAAAAGTGCGGCAAGCATCACAGGCCCGAACGTTGCGCCGAAGCCTGCCCATGCGAATGAAACTACACGGAATACCGAGCTGTTTTCGTCCCATGCGAGAACTACGCCGAGGACTGCGATAACGACGAGGACTGCTCTTGCCGAGAACATGGACATCCAGTTGCCCATTTTTATCTTGAATACGCCTTTAAGAATGTTCTCCGACATACTTGATGATGCAGCAAGAAGCTGTGAATCCGAGGTTGACATCGTGCAGGCGAGGATTCCTGCGAATACAAGACCTGCGACAATTGCGAGTAATGTGCCGTGTTCGCCCATGAACATTGCAATTTTGATGATTATTTTCTCGGAATCGTCAACGTCCTTAACTACACCGTTCTTTGCGAGAAGATTGCCGATAAATCCGATGAAAATTGCGACTGCCATTGAGATAACAACCCAGACTGAGGCAATTCTTCTTGAAGTTTTGATCTTGTTCTTGTCCTCGATAGCCATGAATCTGAGAATAACGTGCGGCATACCAAAGTAGCCAAGTCCCCATGCAAGAAGTGAAGCTATCGTCAGTGCGCTGTATTTGTCTGAGCCGCCTGTTGCGGTGTTATGTATGTTTGTCAGCGAAAAATAGCCCGGAATCTCGCTTGCGTTGTCCATTACCGCAGTAAGTCCGCCTGCCTTGTTAACGCCGAAAATGACAATGCTGATGAGTGCAACCGTCATAACGATGCTCTGGATGAGGTCGGTGAAGCTTGCGGCGAGGAATCCGCCTGAACAGGTGTAGAGGATGATGATGACCGCACTTGCGACCATTGCGATGTGATAGTCCCAGCCGAAAAGCGTACCGAAAAGTTTGCCGCAGGCTGAAAATCCCGATGCTGTGTATGGCACGAAGAATATGAGGATAATCAGCGCAGATACACCCATAAGCACTCTTGATTCGTCATGGTAGCGGTTTGAGAAGAAGTCGGGAACGGTTATCGCATTGATCTTTTGACTGTAAACACGAAGCCTCTTGGCGAGTATCAGCCAGTTCAGATACGTGCCTATCGCAAGACCTATCGCAGTCCAGCCAGCCTCTGCGCCGCCCGTAAGGAAGGCAACTCCCGGAAGTCCCATAAGCAGCCAGCTGCTCATGTCGGAAGCCTCGGCACTCATAGCCGTTACCAACGGGCCGAGTTTTCGTCCGCCGAGGTAGAAATCGCCTACATTTTTGTTTTTGCCTGTGAAACCGACACCGATAAGAACCATTATCACAAGATAGGCGATAATAGTAATCGGTATCAGAATGGAAACATCTGACATAAATTTTACTCCTTTACTTATACTTTATGGCTAATTCTACTTTAATTATACATCTCATTATATCAAATTGCAAGTCAAATTTCACCTCTTGTTTTAGTGCAGTTTGCATATTGACAATGAAAAAAGGCGTAGTATCGTTGAATGTATATATATTCCATATATCATTCTTGAAAAGAGGTAATTCGCAGACCGCTGACGAAAAAACAATGCCCCGAAACGATATCATACCGTTTCGGGGCAAAGCGTGTTTAAGGCAGATTACTGCATCTTATATGAGTTTATCATCTTCTGGACCATTCTGCCGCCGATAGAGCCTGCCTCACGGGAAGTGAGGTCGCCGTTATAGCCCTGTTTGAGGTTTACACCAAGCTCGGAAGCGGATTCCATCTTGAATTTTTCGAGAGCCTCTCTGCCCTTCTGTGTCATTTCGCCCTTGTTATTATTGTTATTGTTCATTTTCATTATCTCCTTCAAATTGATTACTGATGCCGTGATAGTATTATGTCACGCATGAATTAAATTATTTAAGGGATTTTTTTCATTTTTTGTTGACAAATCAGCGTCGGCGATATATAGTATAATGTATCAGATATGGCTGTATTTCGGCAAAAGGAGCAATATCTGAAGCAGTCGCCTGAGCATAAAATTGCGGTTATGATAAGGATTCAGGACAAATCAAATGACATTTCTCACCCTGTCTGTACTTTTGATGAGTTTGTGAAAATGATGAAAAACGGCGAAATAAGGTGGAATGAGCTTTATTTCGTTCAGCATTGAATAACATAAAAACCCGAAGGCGGATATTTCACCGCTTTCGGGTTTGTTTTTATTAGTCCTGTCTGTAAATTGAACCTGTCTCGATGCCTCTGAGAACGCTCTCAGCAAGAGCCTTCCACTGAGCAACTTCCTGTTCGTCGTAGCTGATAGCCTTCTTAGCCCAGCCGCTGCAGTGAGCACACATATTAGGTGCAGTCTCGCCGTCAGCAAGAATATTGTTTGCACAGAGAGTCTTGTCGCAGTTGTATTCATTGACAAAGTGCTCAAGGAAACCGTCAAGCTTTCTGTTGTCTATGTAGATATTCGGGAAACTCATAGTTCTGCCGTATGTCATCATAGCCTCAGGCTTGAGCTTATCCATGAATCTGAACGGAGGCATACCCTTCGGAGGGCCACCCATTGGCATACCCATTGGAGGACCACCCTGGGGGCCGCCCATCGGCATACCCTGTGGAGGGCCACCCTGAGGGCCGCCCATTGGCATACCCTGTGGAGGGCCACCCTGAGGACCGCCCATCGGCATACCCTGCGGAGGGCCACCCTGAGGGCCACCCATTGGCATACCCTGCGGAGGACCGCCCTGAGGGCCGCCCATCGGCATACCCATTGGAGGACCACCCTGAGGGCCGCCCATTGGCATACCTGCCATTGGCGGAACTACCAGACCTTCCGGCATTTCACCTGAACTTGGCGGTACAACTAAGCCCGGAGTAGAAGTATTGCCGCCGCCTGTGATGCTGACGATATTCTTTGACTCAGGCCAGTTGAGTATCTGGAGAAGATTTCCGTCGAAATGCTCGGTCATATAAGCCTTGATAACACGTTCGAGGAAGTCGGTTGTTCTTGTTCTGTCAACAAGTTTCAGTGAGAACTTGTCATAGCCTGTTTCTTCGCAAAGCTCTCTGTAGTAGTGAACGTCCTCAGGACGGATCCACTCGGAAGTGAGCAGAGCAGTAGGCTGTGTAACCTTCTTGTATGCGCAGTTGATAAGAGTGTAGTCCATTGATGTGCAGGTCGGATCAGAGTGACCTGTGAAGCTGCCGTGAGCAAGTCTGAACGGACACTCCTTCAGGCAAAGGTTATTAGCAATAACACGGAGGTGAAGGTCACTGTCCTTGTACTGTGACATGAGCTTCTTGAGGAGACCGAACTTTCTGTTGAAAGAGTGGTCGAGAGTGATCTCATCGATGCCCCATGAACGCCAGTATTCAATATGCTGGATAGTAGTCGGGTAAGCGTAGAGACCGAGAGTTATAAAGATATCCTTGAACTCGTTTTTAGCGTATTTAACAAGGATAGGGGAGTTCAGCGTAAAAGATCTGATACCGATATCATAAGCGGTATGCATGAAGTCACGGAGCTTTTTGCCTATAACAGGATCGAGTTCGTCCTGATCGAGAGAGAGAGGGTTGATGAGGTAGTTGAAGTCTATATCACGCTTTTTGCACTCGTCAACATATGCTTTGAGCTGGTCAAAAGTGAAGTTCGGGATGATCGAAGCAGCACGTCCGCCCGGAAGTCCGTCGAATTTGAGTTTGCCAAAGAAACTCTTTATTGAATGTTTTTCGTCATACTGGTCAATGAGGTCGAACAGCTTGTAATCAAAATTACAGCCGAGGTCGAAAGAAATAATGTCCTTATTCAAAATATCCACTCCTTTTTTATTTTGTTTCTGAATATTGTTTTTACTAAAAATGACTTAATCAGAAACAATATTAACATATAAGTAAATTATATCATTTTTTTACCAAAAAGTCAATATAATTTTCAAGAATTTTTTCTGTTTTAAATTTGCTGATTTTTGTTGAAATAAGTCAATAAGGGGCATCTCTAAAAAGCCGTTTTGAATAAGAAAAAG
>JAZUGG010000007.1:0-7483 GCA_045641105.1 Ruminococcus sp.
TGTGCATAATACCCCTTTTCGGCAGGAATATACTCAATTTTCAGTTCTTTTTCATACTTCCGCCTTGCAAAGTATTTCAGTGCCGCAAGAACAAGCTTGTCCCTGTATGATTTAGGCGCATATACCTTCAATTCCTTAGCAAGTCGGAGGCCAAGCGATCTTAGGAAGACAAGCAAGTTGTTCAACTCCTTGGCTCACAGGACGACATGGCTACGATCCGACTTCAGCTCTTTTTCATACTTCCGCCTTGCAAAGTATTTCAGTGCCGCAAGAACAAGCTTGTCCCTGTATGATTTAGGCGCATATACCTTCAATTCCTTAGCACAGGTCAGACCTTTCTGTTCAAGTACATAGCAGTCATTCAGTGCACTGTCTTTCTGAACTGAAATAAGTCCGTTTGTCAGAAGATAGTCAATTGAATCCTGATAATAGAAATAATTGACGATACCTGTCTCAATAGCGATCTCATAAAGCTGTTCAGTCTCAATAGGCTTATCGATCTTATAAAGCAGGTAGCAGATAAGAATATTCAGCGTAGGTACGTCACGAATTTCCGTATCAGCACGTTCTGCCATTTTCTTTATATTTTCGTCCTGCATAATATCACCTTAGCAAAAATTCGGATAATCTATCATATGTGAGAGAAGCGCAATATTCACAGCCGCCTCAACGCACGGTACTGCGGCAGGTACTGTACACGGAATATGTCCGCTTGTATTGTCCGCTGTCTCCTCTGTCATTTCATGAAAATTCACAGCACCCTCAAGCTTAGCAACTGACGGCGAAGGCTTGAATGCAACTCTCAGAGTCACAGGCATACCCGATGAAATTCCGCCGAGTATACCGCCGTGATTGTTGGTTTTTGTAAGAACATGACCATGCTCATCAACATAGAAATCATCATTGTTCTGGCTTCCTACCATTTGTGCCGAACTGAAGCCTGCACCGAATTCCAGTCCCATAACGCCGGGTATACCGAAAATAAGCTGTGCAATATTGTTCTCCAGACCGTCAAAAATAGGCGAACCTATGCCCGCAGGCACATTGACCGATGCACATTCAATAACACCGCCGAGAGATTCACCTGTCTGACGTGCCTTATCGATATCTTCCAGCATAAGCCAGCCTTTTCTGTCGTTAATAACAGGAAAATCCTTTGAACGTATGCTCTTTACGCCGTCACGGGTGATATTCACAGGATCAAATGGATTATCCCTGATATCATGAAGCTGCAGAATATGAGCGCCTGTGTATATGCCTCGTCTTTCAAGTATCTGTCCGCATACCGCACCTGCAAAGCAAAGCGGAGCAGTCAGCTTATCTGAAAAATGTCCGCTGTTACGCACATCATTGAAGCCTCTGTAGCGTACCGCACCGGTATAGTCAGCATGACCGGGACGAACAAGGTTGTCCAGTTCATCATTTTTCGGCGAAGAAGACGGGATATTCTGAATGAACGCACACAGCGGCGCACCTGTAGTACGATCGTTGTAAATACCCGACATAACGTGCGGTCTCATATTTTCCCATGCATTTCCGCCGTTCACTATATTCCGCCTTGACATAAAAGCGGAAAGTTCCTCAGCGTTTATATGTTCCCCGGGAGGAAGATTATCTATTGTCACCCCAATGGCAGGCCCTTCAGCCTCTCCGAAGATTGAAACGGATATCCTGTTATTCCAAATTGATGACATTTGCCTTACCTCCGAGCATATTGTAATCTTTGAAGAAATCGGGATAGGACTTTTCAACAGCCTCTGCTCCCTTGATTATTACATTTCCTGTACAGCCAAGCGCCGCAACAGCCGCCGCCATAACAATACGGTGATCGCCGTATCCGTTTACTGTACCGCCTTTTAATCCGTTTGTTGGTCTGATAATAAGTCCGTCGTCTGTAACCGTAACATCTCCGCCAAGAGAATTCAGCATAGCCGCAGTTGATTCAAGACGGTCACTCTCTTTGATACGCAGACGCTGTGCATTATATATAACCGATTCCTCACTGCCGTATGCCGCAAGCACGGATAAGATCGGCACAAGATCGGGAATATCAGAGCAGTCAGCCCTGAAAGATTTTATCTCGCCGTCCTGACATGCTTCACGTATAATGTCAAGAATGCGCTTGTCACCCTGAACGCTGTTTTCATTGAGATTGCCGAGTTCAACAGCAGAATTCACGGCATTTGCAACATAGAAAAATGCCGCCTGTGAATAATCGCCTTCAACTTTTTCGCTGTGTGAATGATAAGACTGACCGCCCCTGATGCTCCAGCCGTTTTCGTTTTCGGTCACAGTTACGCCGAAACGCTTCATCGTATCTATCGTGATATCTACATAAGGACGTGATTCAAGCTTTGATGTCAGGACAATTTCTGAATTGCCTTCAAGCATCGGAAGTGCGAAAAGCAGACCTGTTATGAACTGCGAGGAGACATTTCCCTCCACTTCGTATCTGCCGCTTTTAAGCTGACCTGATATCGTAAACGGCATCGTATTATTATAGTCAAAATGAACGCCGTTTCTGCCAAGTTCACGTATATAAATATCTATAGGACGCTGCGGGAGTCTGCCCCTGCCGATAAATTCAGCTTCACATCCAAGCGCCGCTGCTACGGGAATTACAAAACGCAGTGTCGAGCCGCTTTCATTACAGTCAATAAGCTTTTTTCCGCCGTCTGCACAACTTAAACCTATAATGCTGACAGTGCCGTTTCCTTCATCAGTATATTTCATTCCGAGAGCCTGCATTGCTCCTATGGTTGCATCAATATCCTTTGAACCGCTTATTCCGCTTATCACCGAGGTTTTTCCGTCACCTGCAAGAGCCGCACATATCAGAGCACGGTGCGCACAGCTCTTTGATGACGGTATATCAAGCTTTCCCCTTAACCTTGAGGGGGTAATACATACTTCCATATTTATTCTCCCATAAGCCTTGAAAATTCGGATACTGTCACCTTTTTGATATCGGCTCTGCCTATTTCTTCACAAATGATATAGTTTATCATGTCAGACTCACGCTTTTTATCCTTTGAACAGAAAGGCAGCAGTTCATTCATCGGTATATCCGTACCAACAGGCAGTTCATATGCTCCGATGCATTTTTTGAGTCTGCCTGCGACCTGCGGTGCAAGTCTGTCCGATATCATGCACATACCTGCCGCAACGCCGTTTCCATGAGTAAAGTCAGTATAATTATGCCATGCTTCAAGCGCATGACCGAGAGTATGACCGAAATTCAGTATCATTCGCTCTCCCCTGTCAAATTCATCATGCTCGACCACATCACGCTTGATATCAACACAGGTATATACGATATCGTCCATGACCTCGTCAACAGTATCAAGGTCATGTTTCTCAAAAATTTCAAAAAGACGGCTGTCTCTTATCATGCCGTATTTTATTGCCTCAGCCATACCGTCCGCAAGTACCTCACGGGGCAGAGTTTTCAGCGTATCACTGTCACATAATACAAGTGCAGGCTGTTTGAATGCGCCTACAAGATTCTTTCCGCCTTTTATATCAATGGCTGTCTTTCCGCCGACAGAAGAATCTACCTGAGCAAGCAGAGTAGTCGGTATCTGGACAAATTCTATTCCCCTGAGATAAGATGCGGCGGCAAATCCAGTAATATCGCCGACCACACCGCCTCCGAGGGCTATCAGGATATCACTTCTTGTAATATTGAAATCGCAGAGAAAATCATATATATCGCCAAGATTAGAAAGTGACTTTGACTGTTCACCGTGCGGAAATGTAAATACTCTGCATTCAAATCCGCTGTTTTCAAGTGATTTTACAACAGTATCGCCGTAAAGTCCGCCTACGGTATCATCTGTAATAACAGCGGCTTTTCGTGAGGATGTGACCTCTGAGATATATTTTCCGCATTCCTTCACAGCTCCCCTTTCGATAAGCACGTCATAGGGGCGGCTTGTATTTATATGGATCCTTTTCATTGCGCATACCTCCGTTTTTACGAAACAACCGCTGTGCATACAACTGTAAGCACAGAAATATTATTATACAGTTAAAATTATACCACTTTTTAAAAAATGTGTCAATAGTACAGAAGGTTGTAAAACTAATTATCAGCTCTCAAAATCTGACAAATTTTTTAAGTTTTATATGTTATAATTTGGCATACAGATGATAAACATTCTTTGAAGGAGGAAACATCATGCAAATGGAGATAAAAACCGAAAACGGCGCATCTGTAGCCGTGCTTAGTGGTGAGATCGATCACCATAATGCAAAGGAGATACGTACACAGCTTGACAGATACATAATAAGTTCAAAACCAACTGAACTTGTCATTGATCTTGGCAATATCACATTCATGGACAGTTCGGGAATCGGGCTTATTATGGGAAGATGCCGCCTTATGCAGGAATGCGGCGGCAGGCTCATAGTTCACAGTCCTCAGCCGTATATCAAAAGAGTTCTGAAACTTTCAGGCATAGAACGTATCGTCAGCGTAGTCTGAACAGGAGGAAATTATGGAAATAGTAAATGAGATAAAATTTATCATGCCGTCACTTTCTGTCAACGAAAGTACTGCAAGAGCCGCTGTATCGTCGTTTCTGATACAGGCAAACCCGACTGTGGAGGAACTTTCCGACATACGCACAGCCGTTTCGGAAGCCGTTACCAACTGCATCGTTCACGGCTACAGACATTCAACAGGCAATATTGAACTTACTGTGCGTCTGCTTCCCGAAAGAGTGGCATACATCAGGGTGAGAGACAAAGGATGCGGAATAAAGGACATAAAACAGGCGATGGAGCCTCTTTTCACCACTGCTCCCGAAGAAGAACGCTCAGGTCTTGGTTTTTCGGTCATGGAATCATTCATGGACAAGCTCACAGTCCGAAGCATCCCGGGAAAAGGCACTACCGTGACCATGAGAAAGAAGTTGTCCGCTCATGGAGAATAACGAAAAAAAGCCTGCCGCAGAAGATAATCTCGGTCTTGTGCATCTTTGCGCAAACCGTTTCCGTGGACGTGGAATTGAATATGAGGATCTGTATTCCGCAGGCTGTGAAGGACTTGTCAAGGCGGTCAGGGCTTTTGATGCGGACAGAGGCGTAAAATTCTCAACATATGCCGTACCTGTCATTCTTGGCGAGATAAAGCGTCTTTTCCGTGACGGCGGAGCAGTTCGTGTCAGCCGCAGTCTGAAAGAACTATCCATGAAAATACAAAAAATATGCGAGAATTTTCGTCAGCGTGAGATGCGTGAGCCTACTCTTAGTGAACTTGCGGAAATTTCAGGCGAGACCGAATGTGATGTATCAGAGGCGCTTTGCGTCAGTCAGCCGCTTATGTCACTTACTGCTGATGATGACAATGAAGGTCAGATAGATATTCCTTCCGAAGCGCCTGACGGAGCAATTGTTGATATGCTTGCGCTCAGGCAGATCATGGCAAAACTTGACAAAAATGACAGAACACTTCTCGAACTGCGGTATTTTCGTGAACTGACACAGGCTAAAACGGCTGAAATTCTGGGAATGTCACAGGTTCAGGTGTCACGGCGTGAAAAAAAGCTCCTCACCATGATGAGAGAGGAGCTTCTTGAATAGTTATGATTTTTCCGACTTTATAAAATCAGATATTGAACCGGCATATCCTGTAGAACTTACCGCATAGAAACGAAGTATAAGCGATGCATCCCTTGCATCGACCGTTGAATCACCGTTTACATCAGCCTGACTAAGATCGTACGCTTCAGGAATTTCCTTGCCGACTGACGAAAGTGCATAAGCCTGAAGCACACAGCTTGAGTCTCTTGAATCAATATACCAGTCACCGTTGACATCGCCAATTTCAGGCATTTCCTTAGCTGTCGGGTTGATAAGAACTGTATTTATCGCAAATTTATAGGCATACGATTCGGCAGGAGAATCGTCAAAGCAGTAGAATGTACCGTCAAACAATGACTTTCCGCTGAAAGTAAAATTAGTAAGGAATGAAAAAGGAATAGCATCTGCATTTTTCTTCTCTTCGTCACTCAATTCTGCTTCAAGATATTCGGGAACTGCATTATTTATTGACGCTGTACTATTCTGAAATAATACTTTTTTCAATGAAATATCAGCTATGAATGCACCAAAACCAACCGTTTCAAGCGTTTTTGGAAATTCTGCTCTTTTAAGCGAGGTAGCCCCTGCAAATGCAAAATCTCCTATTTCCTTCACCCCTTCCGACACTTTATACTCCGTAATTTCAGTACCAAGAGGAACTGATATCAGTGTTGTCTTTTCCTTGTCAAAAAGAATTCCGTCAGCAGAACAATAATTCTTATTTGCAGGATCAACACTGAACTGCTTTATACCTCCGCAGAACAGAAATGCACAGTTTCCGAGCTTTTCAACATTTTCCGATAATGTCACACCGTCTATCTTTTCTGAACCGGCAAATGCAAAATCACCTATTGATGTCACATTACTGCCGATTTCCAATTTTTCTGCATCAGCACACTCGGCAAAAGCATATGGCTTTACTGCTGTAACAGGCATCGAATTTACTTCATCTTCAATAATTATCGCCTTTTTTTCACCAATATATTCTTCATCATAGCCTGATGCTTCATAGTGATCAAACATATAATCATAAGTAATACCGTTTTTCTGTAAAACTAAATCATCAAAGAAATCTTCTCTGCCAAGCGGAACTTTCATCATTTTTTCATATTTGTCAAGAGCTGTTTTATGTACTTCATACTCAACAGGCTCATCATCAATAAAATATTCAGATGTATTCTTATTTTCACTGATTTTTGTTACAAATTCAAGCTTTCCGCCTTCATATCTGAAAATTCTGAGTGCAGACTCATCCACCTGAGCGGTCGTATAGATTATGTATTTTTTTTCTTCATCAGTATATATCAAACCTGATGTACCGCAAAATATCGGTACATTCAGCTTTTTATCACTGTAACTGTAGATCCTGACATTTGAAATATTATATGTTCCATCCGAAACAAGAAGTTCAGGTGTACCGTCTGAATCAAGGTCTTTTATCTGATACATCGAACATCCGTCACCATATTCGCTGTTTGAATAATAGCTGACGCTGTTTTTGAAATTTGATAAAACCGTGTAATATGCATCCTGCCATGTGTCAAATTCTGTTTTGTCAGCGGCATTTACAGGCAATGCACATAACGTGCTTCCGGCTATAAAGACTGCTGATACAGCAGCCGTCATTTTCTTAAAGTTCATATGATTTCATCTCCTTGAAATTCTTTCCGCAATGGATAATACGATTATATCATAAAACTTTTGCAAATGCAAGATTTTTTTGTCAATTATGCTTAATAACACGATTTTATCATTGCTCTGACGTTACTTTATAGCCCCGTTAAAGCCATATATCTGCTTATTTCTCTCACGGCAACAGCATTTACTTTTTTTAAATAATAAAAACCGCCGAAGGCGCCATTTCCGGGGTCAAGGGGGATGTTATCTCCCTTGCAGG
>JAZUGG010000008.1:0-38721 GCA_045641105.1 Ruminococcus sp.
TCCCCAGACCCCCGCAGTATGCGCCTTCGGCGTTTTTTACTTTTTGAAAGCCTCGATAGATTGATTGATCTTAGCCATTTTCTCCTCAGCCTTTGCAAGCTTAGCCTTTTCAGCTTCGATAAGTTTTTCAGGAGCTTTAGCGATAAATCCCTGATTATTGAGCTTTCCGCTGAGGAAGTCGATATCCTTCTGAACTTTTTCCTTTTCCTTTTCAAGTCTTGCGATTTCCTTTTCCTTGTCAACAAGCTCGTCCATAGGAATGAAAATTCTTGCAGAATCGGTTACTGCATTTGCAGAGTCAGGGATATCGAACTTAGCACCAGTCTCAACTGCTGATGCAGAAGCAAGCTTCTCAAAGAACAGTGAACAGCTGCTGAACAGCTCAGGTTCGGCAGTTTCAATGAAAAGCTTAGCCTTTACTGACGGCGGTACGTTCATTTCTGTACGTGTATTTCTTACAGCCTTGATAGCTGAAATTATCTTTTCAAAAGCCTTTTCCTCGGCAGTGAAATCGATAGAAGCGTCATATGTAGGATAAGTTTCAAGGATTATCATGGACTTCTCGTTTGTGAGAACCTGCCATATCTCCTCAGTGATGAACGGCATGAACGGATGGAGAAGTTTCAGCATCCCCTGCATAGCCCATACGAGAACAGCCTGAGCCCTTGCCATAGTTTCGCCGCCAGCCTGAATTCTCGGCTTTGTAAGTTCGATGTACCAGTCGCAGTAAACGTCCCAGATAAAGTCGTATATCTTCTGTGAAGCAACGCCAAGTTCATATTTATCGAGATTTTCGTTAACTTCCTTAGCAAGCTGATTGAACTTGTTAACGAGCCACTTGTCCTCAAGTTCAAGTTCAGACGGAAGTCCCTTGAACTCGAAATTCTCAGGGAGATTCATCATGATGAAACGTGAAGCATTCCAGAGTTTGTTTGCAAAGTTACGTGCAGCCTTTACCTTGTCATCGATGTAACGCATATCATTTCCCGGTGAGTTGCCTGTAGCGAGCATGAATCTGAGAGCATCTGCGCCGTATTCGTTAATAACTTCAAGAGGATCGATGCCGTTTCCGAGAGATTTAGACATCTTGCGTCCCTGTGCATCACGTACAAGACCATGAATGAGAACAGTGTCGAACGGAACTTTGCCCATATTCTCAAGACCGCTGAACATCATTCTGATAACCCAGAAGAAGATGATATCATAGCCGGTAACGAGTGTATTTGTCGGGTAGAAGTAGTCAAGGTCAGCAGTCTTTTCAGGCCAGCCGAGTGTTGAGAAAGGCCAGAGTGCAGAGCTGAACCATGTATCAAGTGTATCAGGATCCTGTCTCATAGGCTTGCCGCACTTAGGACATACCGCACTGCTTTCCTTTGTTACTACCATTTCGCCGCATTCATCGCAGTAGAATGCAGGTATCTGATGTCCCCACCATATCTGACGTGAGATACACCAGTCACGGATATTGTCAAGCCAGTGGAAATAGGTCTTGTCAAAACGCTCAGGAACAAATTTTGTATCGCCGTTCTTTACAGCATCTATTGCAGGCTGTGCAAGCGGCTTCATCTTTACGAACCACTGAGTTGAAACCTTTGGCTCAACAGTTGTGCCGCAGCGGTAGCAAGTACCAACGTTGTGGCTGTAGTCCTCGATTTTAACGAGTGCGCCCTCTGCTTCGAGGTCTTCAACGATTTTCTTACGTGCATCATATCTGTCCATGCCTGCATAAGCCGGATAATCGTCAACGATAGTAGCATCGTCGTTCATAACGTTGATAACAGGGAGATTATGACGCAGACCAACTTCAAAGTCGTTAGGATCGTGTGCAGGAGTTATCTTTACAACGCCTGTACCGAAATCCATTTCAACATAATCATCGGCAACGATAGGAATTTCACGGTGAACGATAGGAAGGATAACTGTCTTGCCGACTAAATCCTTGTATCTTTCGTCGGCAGGATTTACTGCAACAGCGGTATCGCCGAGGAGCGTTTCAGGACGTGTTGTAGCAAGTTCGAGGTAGCCGTCAGTATCCTTTATCTTGTAGCGGAGATGCCAGAAATGACCTGCCTGATCTTCGTACTCGACCTCTGCATCTGAAAGAGAAGTCTTACATTTAGGACACCAGTTGATGATACGTTCGCCACGATAGATAAGACCTTTTTCATAGTACTTGATGAAAACTTCCTTGACAGCCTTTGAGCAGCCATCGTCCATAGTGAAGCGTTCTCTTGACCAGTCGCATGAAGAACCAAGCTTTTTGAGCTGTTCAACGATACGTCCGCCGTACTGTTTTTTCCATTCCCATGCACGCTTCATGAAGCCTTCACGTCCGAGGTCTTCTTTCTTGATGCCCTCTTTGCGCATAGCCTCAACGATCTTAGCCTCAGTAGCGATAGCAGCATGGTCAGTACCCGGCAGCCAGAGTGCCGAATATCCGCTCATACGCTTCCAGCGGATAAGGATATCCTGAAGTGTTTCGTCAAGAGCGTGTCCCATGTGAAGCTGTCCGGTAATGTTCGGAGGAGGGATCACTATCGTGTACGGTGTCTTTTTAGAGTCAACCTCTGCTCTGAAACAGCCCTTGTCGTTCCATGCAGCATAAATTCTGTCCTCAAAATCCTTAGGATTATAGGACTTTGCAAGTTCCTTTGCCATTGTCATTTCTCCTTTTGTATGTTTTGGTTCGAGATATGAAAACGCCCCGAACCATTAATGTGTGTACTTCTATAAAAATTCTTACTGATTACTGAGGGAAACCCTTTTGAAAAAGGGTTCTCCCTCAGACTCCCTTCCTAAAACTTTTGGATGTTTTAGCGTATTTGGTATAGGACATATGTCCTATACCAAATACGCCATAATACTAAAAGTCTTTGGAAAGGGGTTCGGGGAAGAACCTTTCCTCAGAAAGGTTTGCCCCGATAAACGGTACGAACTTCTATAAAAGTATCACGTCAAGGTTCAGGGCGAACTTTAGTCCGTGTTACCACCTGAATTCGGAGATATCTCCGCACTCTGCGAAGCCATGCAGCCTCTGCCTCTGTAACGTGAGGAACACGTTATGCACTACTTGGCAAAAATATGCCGTTTGCACATACAGCTCCGATGCTACTTCTGCGCAGCCGTCATACTGTCTCACACCGACCGACAGTTCTCTGAAAATCCTGCCTGCGCATACTCCTCATCTTCATTGCCTTTATGAAAGTATTATAGCATATGCGGAATTTTTTGTCAACAGACAAAATAATGAATTAGTCGGTAAGTTGGGCGAGAGTTTCGGCAAAATCCACTGTTTGTTCTTCAAAAACGTCCTCTGTATCCTGTTCTGCAAAGACAGCTGTTGTCATTATTTCCGCTGTTGTGGTGCAGGCAGTTGTCTCCTCAGGAATGGCGGTATTTTCGGATATTTTCAGTTCCGTGAAGTCAATTTTCAGCTTATTATTCGGCATTTCAAAGCAGAACGGGAGTCCGTTTTTATCGAGAGTGAGGGTATAGTCACCGCCCTCCAGACTGCCGCTGACGGTAAATTTTCCGTCTTTCTCCTCGCCTGAAAGTTTGTCAGCCTTAGCATTTTCGTCAACAGCCCTGATCAGGTTGAGCATCATAGCCTTGACGGGAACAGCAGACTGCGGCACAGAAAATTCAAGTCCTTTGTAAGATGCTTTAACTTCATCGTCAATAAATTCAAGTCTGATACCGCTGAGGGTATTGGGCGAATCAAATTCGACACTCCACATACCGTCGCCTGAGCGTCTGACATTTCCCTCGGCTTGAAGTCTTTCAAGTGAAATGCTGATGTTCGTATCAAATGATGTATTCAGTGAATTTTCATGTGAAGCAATCTGTTTTTTCATTGGTGCAGTACATGAAACAAGGCTTATCATGCTCATTCCGAGCATTACAGATGCAAAAATTTTTTTCATAGTATCTCTCCTGATCAAAAATTATAGCAGTACCGCACAAAATAATTATATATTCTGTGTGATACTGCTTTTTATACATCTGTAATTTTAAACTATTTTCCTATCTGTTGTTTTTCCTTCAGAATTCTGAATGAATCGGACAGATTATCAAGAATATCTCTTGGGAGCATAGCCTCCATTCCGAGCTTTTCAGCCGCAGAATCGCCTGCAAGTCCGTGCATATAGACACCTGCACAGGCGCTGTCGAAAATTTCACAGCCCTGAGCGATTATTGAGCCTATCATGCCTGCGAGTATATCACCGCTTCCTCCGACGCTCATCCCCGGATTGCCCGTATGGTTCACAGCCGTGCACCTGTTGTTTGCGACAATAGTGCCTGCGCCTTTGAGCACGACAGTGATATCGTACTTTTCGGCATATTTTTCAGCGGCAATGATGCGGTTTTCAATGATGAAATTGGTTTCGCAGCCGAGGATCCTTGCCATTTCGCCTGCGTGGGGAGTGATTATGACATCTGCTCCTTTCTTCACTAATATATCTATGTCATTGGATATGCAATTTATTCCATCCGCATCGATAACAACAGGACATTTTGCATTTTCAGCGACAAATTTCGTCAGTTCAACGGTATCCTGAGTAACGCCCATACCGCAGCCAATAACGATCGAATCGGCTTTTTTCATGGCATCAAGCAGACGTTCACGGTTTGGTTCAAAGCGGATAAATCCTGCATCATCGCCTTTAAGTTCAATAAATGTAGCTTCAGGCACAAGCACAGAAACAGTATCAATGCATTTTCCGACAGATGCCACAGTTACCAGTCCGACACCGCTTCTGAATGCACCGAGAGACGCAAAAGCAGCTGCACCTCTCATAGAAGAACTGCCGCCGATGAAAAGCACACGTCCGAAAATCCCCTTATGTGAATCAATAGCACGCTGCGGCGGAAATGCAGCAAGATGATTCCGTTCTATTCTGAAATACTGTCTTTCATTTCTAATAGCAGCAATAGCCTCATTCGGGATGCCGATATCCGCAATGGTTATCTTTCCGCAGAAGCGTTTAAGAGGAAACTGCGTCATACCTGTCTTGATATAGCCGAAAACGATAGTTTCATCAGCCTTGAAAACGCCATTTGAGACAGTTCCCGAAACACAGTTGCCGCCGCTTGGCACATCGGCTGAAATGCAGTATGCGCTTGTACCTATTGAGAACACCGAGGCTGTATTTATATCAAGCTGACCATGAAAGCCGGTGCCGTAAACGCAGTCAATAAGCACATCTGCGCCGACAATGGCATTTTTTACCGTCAGCATACGTTTTTTCTCTTTAAGTAAAATATTATCGATAGGGTTTTTGTTCTGCTTTTTTTCAAGTTCAGAAATATCAAATCCGTCAGAAACTGACGAATAATTCAGTTCAGCGGCTTCTATCGCAGCTTCGACATTTTTATTCCTGTAGCCGTCAATAAAAGTGATACGTTCTCTTGGCAGACGGAGATACATTTCCTTTGCAAGTTCAGATTCAGGCTGTCCGCAAACGCTGATAACAGTTATCTTATATCCACGGTAGACCAGAATATTTGCGGCAGCATAGCCGTCGCCGCCGTTATTTCCCTTGCCGACGAGAAAAACTATCGAGCTTTCTTCGGGGAGAGATGCTGAATTTTTACGGCAGTATTCGTCGATCAGTCCTGCAATGGCTTTTCCTGCATTTTCCATAAGCTGTCTGCGGCTTACGCCTATTTTTTCAGAATTTTCTTCGATTGTGCTCATTTGTTTTGGTGTAACTATCTGCATAAATTCACCCTCCTGACCTTCGGCAGTTATATCCGCACATCACCCCGCTGTACAGACTTCCATTGCTCTGCCGAGAATACATATATATTATATCACTATTTCAAATTCATTTCAACTATTCTGCAAGTACAAATTATAAGGTTTCTTTTGGTGATTTTGCCGCTAATTTGACAAGATGCATGGTTGGTGATATAATATCAGCATGAGATAATTTGATGTATAAGAATACACATTATACCGGCATAATAAGCCGTCCATGAAAAGCATGAAAAAAGGAGATGCAAAACTTGAAAAATACATTTGGTTCAAGTGTTTCAGTCACAATTTTTGGTGAAAGCCACGGCTGTGCCATTGGTGCAGTTCTTGACGGAATGGCTTCGGGAGTTCCGGTTGATGAGGAGTACATCGCTCACCAGATGATGCTGAGAAAATCAGTCGGTGCGATATCAACACCACGCCATGAAGCTGACAAAGTGAAGATAGTGAGCGGAGTTTTCAACGGCAGAACAACAGGAACGCCTATCACTTTTATAATAGAAAACGAGGACACACGCAGCAAGGACTACGGTGAACTTGCATATAAGGCACGTCCCGGTCATGCCGATTTTCCGGCTGAGATGAAGTATCACGGCTTTCAGGATTTTCGTGGCGGAGGTCATTTCTCGGGCAGGATAACCGCAGGTCTTGTAGCCGCAGGAGCAGTCGCACTTTCGGCTTTGAAAGCGAAAGGGATCACTATCGGTACACATATTCTCACATGTGCAGGAGTTTCTGACCGCAGTTTCGGTAATATCCCGAATGACATTGAAAAGCTTGCAGATGCGGAATTTGCGGTTCTTGATGACAGTGTGCGTGAGCTGATGACTGAAAAAATAGAAGCCGCAAAAGCTGACGGAGACAGTGTCGGCGGCAGGCTCGAAACGGCAGTATACGGCTTCCCTTCGGGAGTCGGTGAGCCGTGGTTCGATACGATAGAAAGTGTGCTCTCACATATTCTGTTCAGTATTCCAGCCGTAAAGGGCGTAGAATTCGGTGACGGATTTGCTCTTGCCGATATGCGTGGAAGTGAGGCAAACGACTGCTATCGTTCTGAAAACGGCAAGGTCATCACCTCATCAAACCACAACGGCGGCATTACAGGCGGTATAACCAATGGTATGCCGATAATCTTCCGCACGGCAGTCAAGCCAACGCCGTCGATATACAAGGAACAGGAAACCATTGATATGCGGACAAACGAGAATACCACACTGCAAATCAAGGGCAGACACGATCCTGCGATAATCCACAGGGCGAGAGTGGTAGTTGACAGCGTGACTGCGCTTGCTCTCTGTGACCAGATTTCACTCCGATATGGTACTGACATGAACTTCTGATATTAAAGGGACGGTTTGCACCGTCCCTTTTGTTTATATTTATTAAACATCCTGCGTGAAATCTATGCTTTTTGTTATACGATGCTTACAAAAGAATATTTACATTTTGCCGCTCATATGTTATTATAGATTAAAGTATCTATATGGGGGTGATCTTATGAACAGGGACAAAATAATAATCAGAACAAGCATTATCGGAATTGCGGCAAATGTTCTGCTTGCATCATTCAAAGCTGTTGTTGGATTGCTGTCGTCATCGATCGCCATAGTGCTTGATGCGGTCAACAATCTCAGTGATGTAATGTCCTCGCTGATAACGATAATAGGCGCAAAGCTTGCAGGCAAACTGCCTGATAAGGAGCATCCTTACGGTCACGGCAGAATTGAATATATCAGTACAGTCCTCATAGCATTTCTTGTTTTGTATGCAGGATTTGCCTCATTTGCCGAATCGGTGAAAAAAATCATCAAACCGATAACTCCGGAGCATACAGCATGGTCTCTGATTATCACAGGTATGGCAGTCATAGTGAAAATTCTACTCGGACTGTATTTCCGCAAGACAGGAAAATCCGTAAATTCCTCATCATTGCAGGCTTCGGGCACAGATGCCCTCATGGATTCGATAATATCATTTTCCACATTTGCCGCCGCAATAATCTTCATGATATCAGGTCTTAACACCGAGGCATGGCTCGGAACTGTAATATCAGCTATTATCATAAAATCAGGAATCGATATGCTCAGAGAAAGCTTCTCCGCAATTATCGGGCAGTCGCCTGAAAGCAGTTTTTCGGACGAGGTACGCAGTACGATCGAGGCATTCAAGGACGTTCAGGGAGCATATGACCTTGTACTGCATAATTACGGGCCTCAGACATACATAGGTTCTGTACATATTGAAGTACCCGATACCATGACAGTCAGCGCACTTGACAAGCTTGAACGAAAAATTGCAGACAAAGTCCTTGAAAAGCACAGAGTAATTCTTGCCGGCATAAGCGTATACTCAATGAATACCACAAATGACCGAAAATCCGAGATATACAGCGATATCCGCCGTACCGTCATGTCTCACGAACAAGTGCTCCAGTTCCACGGATTCTTTCTTGACGATGAGACAATGACAATAAATTTTGATATTATCATCGATTTTACAGTTGAAGATGTCAGAGCACTCCACCATGAGATAAACAACGAAATTCAACAGAAATATCCCGAATACACAGTCAAAGTCACCCTTGACCTCAACTGAAAACAGCAAAAGCCTGTATGTAATAACGGCGATACCAATATAGAAACTTTATACTTATTATTGAGGGAAACCCTTTTGAAAAAGGGTTCTCCCTCAAACTCCCTTCCTAAAACTTTTAGCGTTAGTGTATCTGATATGGGACTTATGTCCCATATCAGATACACCATAATACCAAAAGTCTTTGGAAAGGGGTTCGGGGAAGAACCTTTCCTCAGAAAGGTTTTCCCCGATAAACAGTAAAAACTTCTATATTGATATCGCCGTAATTTCATACAGGCTTTTTATTCAATACCTGCCTGTTGTTTTGCGGCAGTAAGGGTATTTTTCATAAGCATAGCGATAGTCATAGGGCCAACGCCGCCTGGTACAGGAGTAATGAAAGAAGCCTTCTTTTCGGCTGATTCAAACTCAACGTCGCCGCAAAGTTTGCCGTTATCAAGACGATTCATGCCGACATCGATAACAACAGCGCCTTCCTTTATCATATCGCCTGTGACAAAGTTAGCTCTGCCGATAGCAACAACGAGAATATCAGCGCCGAGGCATATTTCCTTGAGGTTCTTTGTTTTTGAGTGGCAGACCGTAACAGTGCCGTTTTTCTGGAGAAGGAGCATTGCCTGCGGTTTGCCGACGATATTGCTTCTGCCGATAACTACGCACTGCTTGCCTGTGATATCAGTTCCTGTACTTTCGATAAGTCTCATAACGCCTGCAGGAGTACATGGCAGGAAAGCATATTCACCTATCATGATCTTGCCCACGTTTACAGGGTGGAAGGCATCAACGTCTTTTTCAGGTGAAATAGCGTTGATAACAGCCTTTTCGTCAATATGTGCAGGGAGTGGGAGCTGAACGAGAATACCGTTCACTCTGTCGTCACGGTTAAGTACATTTACAAGGTCAAGAAGCTGTTCCTGAGTTGTATTTTCGTCAAGAGCATACTCAAATGACTGGAAACCTACAGCCTCACAAGCCTTTTTCTTGTTGTTTACGTAAACTCTTGATGCAGGGTTATTGCCTACGATAACGACTGCAAGGCCAACCTTGAGTCCCTTTTCTTCTCTGAGTTTTGCTGCTTCTTCTGCAACCTCATTCTTAACTGCTGCGGAAACTGCTTTTCCGTCGATAATCTGTGCCATTTAGTTTTCCTCCTTATTATCATCGGCATTTTTGCCGTCTGAAGCGTTTGAATTATCAGCCTTATCGGCTGTATCTGTGTCGGGGATATCGCTGTCATCGAAAATGCCGCCGTCGTCATCATCATCACTGACTTTTGCATCTTCTGCGGACATACCCATATTTTTTCTGCGTGTTTCCTCGATAAGAAGCCTTGATTCCTCTGTATGAGCATAGAGTACACAGCTTTCGGGATCACGTCTGTATTTTGAGAACATAACTATCTGAATAATAATTGAAGCCACGCATATCAGAGCCGAGAGAACCTGTGAAACACGGGCATTTCCCATCATAAGGCTGTCTGTACGCAGTCCCTCGACTACGAATCTTTCAGCGCCGTACCATGCAAGATACATCAGGAATATCTGTCCGTCATATTTTCTGCGCTTTGACCATGCTGAGAGTATCAGGAAACCAAGAATACACCATAGTGATTCATAGAGGAAACATGGGTGAACTGTTTTGTCCCATACCACTGACGGATCGCCGAGATTTGTAAGATAATTCTGGATACGTCCGCCTGTCATACCGAGGAAAGAATCGGTATTTGTACCGAAAGCCTCCTGATTTACGAAGTTGCCCCAGCGTCCGATACCCTGACCGATAAGGAAACCGAGCACGGTAACATCGAGCATAGGCAGAAATCTGACTTTTCGTATCTTACATATTATAAGACCGACAAGCAGAGCGCCGATTATGCCTCCGTATATGGCAAGACCGCCGTTTCGTGTATTGATGATAGCCTTGAAGTCCCACTTGTATTCATCCCACTTCCAGATGACATAGTAAAGGCGAGCACCGACGATACCGCCGATAACAGCATCAACGGCTCTGTCCGAGTCGATTCCGAAGCGGCGCATTTTCGGGAAACAGTACAGCAGTGCGAGAATAAGTCCGCATACGATAATAATGCCGTACCACTGGATACCGAATTTTCCGATACTGAAAGCAGTCGGATCAATATGGAATGTCCAGCCCAGTTTCGGGAAAGAAATTTCATAGATATCGGTAATTTTGTCAACAGTCATAGATCATTCGACCTTCCTTTCAACTACAGAGAGCACCAGCCTGTCGCTGAGGAACTCACTGCGAATAAAATCAAGCACATCACTGCTTGTTATTTCCGAGAGTGTGTCGATGCTTGCGTATGGCGAAACACCGTCCATATGAGCACCGAGCATAACGTTTGCCACGATCTCGACATTGTTGAGTTCACGGACAAGCGAAGCATAAAGAGTTTTTTTGAAGCGGCGGAAATCCTTTTCGGGGATGCCGTCTCTGAGCATACGTTCAGCTTCTTTTACAATGCTGTCTCTTACGATGTCGGGCGATTCGGATTCACCGCTGAAAATTACTGAAAAATAGCCGTCGCCGCAGAATATCTCATAGCCGAAAGTTGAATTGATGATGCCCTCATTCATAAGTTTCACATACATTTCAGATGAGGGATCGGTCAGCAGTTCACCTGCAATGGCCGCCGCAGTAGTTCTGAGTGTCTTTTCACTGCCTGAGCATGGCGTACATTTATATCCCAGACTGAAAATAGAAGCGCCGATATTCTGAACTTCGCGGAATACAGGAGAGACTATGCTTTCGGGTTCATCGGGGAAAATGCATTCAAGTCCCTTGTCCTCGCACGGAATGAGCAGTTCATCGCAGATAGCGAGAACTTCGTCTGCTTTGACGTTGCCTGCAATGGAGAGCACCATATTATTGAGGTTATAGAACGTATTGTAGCATTTATACAGCAAATCGGCATTTATCAGGCGGATACTTTCA
The DNA here is from genome assembly GCA_045641105.1 of Ruminococcus sp. GTDB lineage: Bacteria > Bacillota > Clostridia > Oscillospirales > Ruminococcaceae > Ruminococcus. Next base: position 11,309 of record JAZUGG010000008.1, read on the forward strand.
AGAGTACCTGCGATATCCGTTTTCACAGGATGATTATGGTACATACATTTCAGCATATTGAAGAAAACACGCCATTCAGGATTATCGTTGGTCATTTGTATCTCCTGACTGATGATACCGACTTCGTTGCTGACATTTTCCTGAGTAAAGTACGGTTTCTGAACGAAATCGAGGAGTATCCTGAGATTTTCCTGATATTTTCCCGATGAACTGAAAATATAACACGTTTTGTCAAATGAGGTGAAAGCATTTCCGCTTGCACCTGTACCTGCATAGAGTTCAAAGACCTGACTGTCCTCGTTTTCAAAAAGTTTATGTTCAAGGAAATGGGCAATGCCTTCGGGAACGGAAGTAAACTCCTCATCTCCTGCGGTTCTGAACAGGTTGTTTACAGAGCCGTATTTTGTGCCGAAAAGCGCTTCGACACTGCTGAAGCCGTTCATTTCGCATATATAGATATCAAGACCGCTTTTATGCTTTACATGGATACAGCTTTCGCCTGTACGCTCTGAAGTGATTATTTCTTTATTCAACTGTCGTTGTCCTCCTTGTTGAGCATGATGTAGATGCTGTCAATGGAGAATGACCTTGCGGCGGCTATAATACGTTCTTTAGTGACATTTTTATAATTTTCAGTCATTTCCTCAGCAGTAATTATCTTTCCTTCGCAAAAGCGTTCAAAATACCAGCCTGTATAAGATGACATAGTATCGCCGATCTGTTCGATGCTGTTCTGAATAAAAAGAACAGCACTGCTGACATCCTCATCGGAGATATTTCCGTTTTTTATCTCGTCAAGCTGACGGATAATTTCAGTCTTGGTTTTTTCGATATTTGAGCGTTCTATGCCGCAGTCAATGAAAATTGTATTTTTTGTAACAGATAGCTGACAGGAACAGTAATAGCAGATCCCAAGCTTTTCACGGACATTCACAAACAGCTTTGAAACAGGCGTTTCGCCGAGGATAAGGCTCATCATGCGCATTGCGTAGATATCATCCGAATCGGATTTGAACGCCATGACCATTTTACACTGGAGAACGTCAAATTCTTCGCTGACATTCACAGGTTCAGCTTTAAGCAGACTAGGCGTTCTGAAAATGAAGTTTTCAGGTTTGCGTTCTATTGCCGAGAAACCATCTCTGAGCATTTTTTCAACATAGGGATTTTCCTGCGGAGCAACGAAAAACGCCTCTATCCGAGCGGACTGCATAATACGTTTATAGGCAGCATAGACCGATGACGCAGTTGCGGCTTCGGCGGTATCAATGAACCCGTAGCATGAATTTTCGGCAGGTTCACCGCTGAAAGCTATTTCCTGTGCCCTTGAAAGAGCATATCCGCTTTTGTTGTTGAGTTCAGCTTCGATGCGGTCAAGGAGTTCCATTTTGTTTATCCTGAATGATTCGGCTTCAAATTCGCCGTTAACAACATTCGGTCTGAACAGGCATCCGCTGAAAATATTCAGCATTTCGCCGCTTATATCCTCGCCATCGAGTGCATATCTGTCTGCAAGCCATGATGAATTGACAGAAAGTATCTGGAGGTCTCCACGCTTTCGGGCAGACGAAGAAAGACCTGCACCGTAAAGTTCCGTGAGAGCTTCACTCATGGCGGCTATTGTATTGTAATCCGAACTTGTATCCGTAAGAGCGCTGACTGCAAGAACATTTTCCGCAGCAGTACTCCTGTCAAGCCCGATAATAAATTTTACTGTGAGCGAGCAGGACTTGAACTTTTCGTCAATAATGGAAGAAAAGCCGATTCCGCCGTCAATTTCGGTACGGTTATATTTCATCTGACCAGACACTCCTAAAAATAATATGCGGCATTGCCTACACAAAATCTATTATATCACATTATTTCTGAAATTGCCATAGAAAAATGAAATTTCTGTAAAAAAAACAAAAACCTGTCCGCCGAGATGCGGACAGGTTCTGAAAGGATAGGAATGAAATGCTGTACAAATCTATTAATTGAGCAATACTCTCACAGCCTGATATTTCGTGGAGAGCTGTAATCTCCACGAAAATCAAGTGCAAATATGTAATTTGGAGAGTATTGTAAAGGAATAATCATTATTCATCTGTGCTTTCCGTATCATCAAGGATGACAGGTTCTTCTTCACCGAGAACAACCTTGACAGTTGCTTCCTCACCATGTCTGATATAGGTGATCTCGACCTCATCGCCTGACTCATGCTTGTTCTTTTCGGCATTGAGTTCATTGATCGTCTTTACTTCCTTGCCGTCAAATTTAGTGATAACATCACCTGTTGTAAGACCTGCCTTTTCAGCAGCGCCGCCCTTTGTAACATCGGTAATGTAAATACCAACAGGGAGATTATACATTTCAGCGATAGTATCGGTAACGTTCTGACAGCTTATGCCAAGCTGAGGTTTGCCTGTAACATGACCGTATTCCATGAAGTCATCAACAATTTTTGCAACATAATTTGAAGGAATTGCAAAGCCTATGCCCTCGATAGAAGTTTCTGAATAGCTTGCAGACATCTTTGAGGAATTGATGCCGATGACCTGACCATACTTATTAATAAGAGGGCCGCCTGAGTTGCCTGAATTGATAGCGGCATCTGTCTGGAGAAGATTCATTGACTTGTCATTGATAGTTATCTCACGGTTAAGACCTGATACGATACCGCTTGTAACTGAGTTCATAAGATCAAAGCCGAGAGGATTTCCGATAGCCACAACAGGTGCGCCGAGCTTTAATTCGTCACTGTCACCGAATTCTGCGGCAGTAAGTCCTTTTTCATCGATTTTAAGAACTGCAAGGTCACAGTCCGGATCACAGCCGACGACCTCTGCATCATATTTAGTTTCATTGTCTATAACAACTGATATCTTTTTAGCGCTGCCTGCACCATACTCGGTATCATAGATAACGTGAGCATTTGTAGCGATATAGCCGTCTTCTGTGATGATAACGCCTGTACCTGTGGCAGTAGCCTCACGGGTAGTCGGCTCGGAATTTCCGCCGCCGAAGCCTCCGAATCCGCCAAAACCGCCGAATCCAAAATTAAAGAAATCATCATCAAACATACTTCCGCTGTTCTGGACGGTTATCTCAAATGTTGACTCAATTCCGACTACTGCCGGGAGAACCTTTTCAACTATCTCCTCTGTTGTCAGGGCATTGCCGTCGCTCTCCTTCGGCTTGACGATGCTGACTGTTTCGGCTTTGACATTTTTCTTTTCAGCTTTTGTAGTTTCTTCCGTAACGGAAGCTGTTACTGTTTTGCTTGGAGTATTGTCAGACTTTTCACCGAACTGTTTGTATGCATAAATAGAGCCGCCTGAAACGCATCCCATTGCAAGAAGAAATGCAAGAACCTTTGCGCCTGTATGCTTCTTCGGCTTTTTAGGAGGTATCTCTCCCCCGTTCATATTGCCGTTATAATAATTATTGTTCATATTGTTGTTTTCACTATCATCATGTACTGTGTATTCATATTCGTTCATGAAGATCACGTTTCCTTTCTTTCACTGAGGTTATTTCTCCTCTTTCCGTTTCTGTGATTATATTATATTTGGTTTATGTGACACAAATTTGCGTTGAATGTTACATTTGTGAGAAAGTTTTGTGTCAGAGTTTTCACATTCACAGCCGAACCGCCCCATGCATATTATAAAACGTACCGCATACAGCGCTGTAATGCATAGTTCCACAGAACCTGCCATATAGACGGGAGGTATGGATAATGACGTTTCTGACAGCAGAAATGCCCTCATATACCTATGCAGTCAAAGGTGAAAAACTGCTGAAGTCGAGAGGGTATGAATGCTCAATAGCAAGAAAGGAAAAAACATCATCGGAAAGCTGCGGATATCTGCTTAAGATAAGCGGAAAACACCGTGATGCTTTAAGAATACTTGACAGCTATGCAGTTCCGTACAAAGTGATATCCGACGGAGGTGCATGATATGATAAATTTTGACAACGCCGCAACCACATTCCCGAAACCTGCCGCAGTAAGGCGTGCGGTATCGGAGGCAATGCGCAGATTCGGCGGAAATTCGGGAAGGGGCGGGCATGAACTTGCAATGAGGACTTCTGCGGCACTCTATTCCGCCCGTGAGACTGCCGCTGAATTTTTCGGTGCACAGCCTGAAAACGTAATCTTCACAATGAACTGCACCTACGCACTGAATATGGCTATACAGGGAATAATGGCGGACGGCGGTCACATGATAATCAGCAGTATGGAGCATAATTCCTCTGCAAGACCTGCGGCGGCACTTGCCGCAAGGCAAAAGATAAGCCTGTCAGCCGCAGAGATCTTTCCTGAAAATGAACGTACCGTTGAAAGTTTCCGCTCGCTGATAAGGAACGATACAAAGGCGATAGTCTGCACTATCGCAGGCAATGTGACAGGTCAGCTCCTGCCGTTCAGGGAAATAGGTCAGCTTTGCCATGAACATGGGATATGCTTCATAGCAGACGGTGCGCAGGCTTGCGGAATAATCGACGTAAAAATGAGTGACGGAATAAATATTCTCTGCACATCAGGGCATAAGGGGCTTTACGGCATCACAGGCACGGGTATGCTCATCACAGACGGAAAATTCCCGATAGCACCGATAATTCAGGGCGGTACGGGAAGTACCTCGCTAAGTCTCATACAGCCTGATATCCTGCCAGACAGCCTTGAAAGCGGAACTCCGAACATCATCGGAGCAATGTCGGTAAAGGCAGGCATCGAATATGTAAAGAGCATCGGCATCGGCAAAATATTCCGCCATGAGACTTCACTCTGCCGAAAATTTATCTCGATCATAGAAAAAGACAAGGATATTATTGTATACAGGTCGCCGTCAGCAGAATATGTCCCGATAGTTTCGTTCAATATACGTGGAATGCCGTCGGAAAAGACAGCGGCACTGCTTGCGGATAACGGATTCTGCCTTCGTGCAGGTTTTCACTGTGCCGCCCTTGCACACACCTGTCTCGGTACGGAAAACGGTACTGTAAGGTATGCTCCGTCGGTGTTCAGCACGGAAAATGACACACTGCGGCTTGCTTTACTGTTAACAAAATTAAAAAATTACTAAATTGTATAAAAACTATTGAAATTCTCTGAATTTGTGGTACAATAGAATATGACGGAACTGTGCTTACAGCATTATTGCAAAAAAGCAGTGATGCTGTTGCCTCCGCAATGTGAAAAATAAGGCAGCACCGCACAAAGATTGTGCGGCAGACGTGCTTTGTGTGGTGTTGCCTAAATTATGTGTAGAAACCTGTGTCATATCGGACAGGTTCAGCTATCCACGAAGGGATGTGGAATAATGCCATCTAAAATAAGCGAGTTTTTTGACGGAATGCTCAGCGTGCTCAGTACACTTAAATTTATAGATATAATCGATGTACTTATCCTTACTTATATTATTTACCTTGTTCTCAAACTCGTCCGTGAAACTCGTGCCGGTCAGCTGCTGAAAGGTATTCTTTTGCTCATTATCGGATACGGTGTCAGCAAGGCAATTCACCTTACCGCAGTTACATATATCCTGAAACAGACACTCAGCATCGGAGTTCTTGCAATGATAATCCTGTTTCAGCCTGAACTGCGCCGTGCCCTTGAAAAGGCAGGACGTACAAAATTCGGCATAAAGCTTCTCGGTCTCGGACAGACTTCAAGCGAAATGAAGCAGAAATGGGAGCCTGCCATTGCCGCTATATGCGATTCATGCGTTGAACTTTCGGCAAGCTGTACGGGTGCGCTCATTGTTGTTGAACGTCAGGTGCGTCTCGGCGAACAGATAGAAACGGGTACTATTATGAATGCAACTCCGAGCAAGGAAGTTTTCGGCAATATCTTCTATCCGAAAACTCCGCTTCATGACGGCGCAGTTATCATGCGTGACGGTATCATACTTGCCGCCGCCTGTTTCCTGCCGAAGCCGCAGAAAGATGAACTTATCAATAAAAAGCTCGGTTCAAGACACCGTGCCGCTATCGGCATGAGCGAAAATTCTGATGCTGTTGTTATCGTCGTATCCGAAGAAACAGGTCAGATATCCGTTGCCATGAACGGCAGTCTTACAAGGGACTTTACCCGTGACAAACTTGAAAAACTGCTTTACGAAGAACTTTTTGATGAAAAATCCGATATTTCTATCGGAGGAAAAAAACTTTTCTCCATGCTCTCTGAAAAGGAGGACAAGGAATGAAAAAGTGGCTCAATGAAATAAAAAAGCGTTTTCTGAAAAATATGCAGAAAAATATGGGACTTGCGCTCATATCCTTCGGTCTTGCAGTCGTGGTATGGTTCACTATTTCAATAACCCAGTATCCGTCAGCATCACAGCCTATTGACGGTGTCAAACTTTCACTTGATATCTCCGGCACTTCTGTTGCTGATAATGAACTTAAAGTAATTGACTGCGACGTTGAAAAAGTCAAGGTCATCGTTAGGGCAAGCCGTACCCAGATAAGAAATATCAACAGCGATACACTGAAAGCATACATTGATTTCAGCAATGTTTCGTCAACAGGAAAAAAGCCCCTGCCTATAAAAGTTGAAAGTACAACAGGCATAAATTTTGAAATTGAGGGCATATATCCGTCAAGCGCAAATGTTACTCTTGATAAATACAGTACAATTGAACTTCCTGTAACGGCAAAGCTTCCGAATATCACCTATGCGGAGGGAAAAACTCCTGACGAATTTGTATGCGAGCCAAGCTTTGTCACGATAACAGGCCCTTCATCCCAGCTTGGCATGATATCGGAATGCTATGCATATTCGGATAAGGTCATGAACGACAAGGATTCTTCATTCACGGTGACAGCTGATTCCGTAAAGCTTTATTCAGCCGACGGAGTTGAACTTGACCAGTCAAAGCTTACACTGAGCACAAACGTGTTTACCGTTACAGTGCCTGTTCTCACGCAGAAAACCGTATTTCCGCAGGTCGAGATAATGAAAGCACCAACAAGCTTCAGCAAGGAATGGCTGAAAAAGCGGCTGAAACTTTCATCTGAATCGCTCACTATCGCATCAAACAATATTCTCGGAGAGATATCGGACGAACTTGAGATAGGAAAGGTTGCACTCAGCGATATAGACCTTGGCTATTCAATGTCATTTGACATAAGCACTGTTCTCGAAAATGCAGGTCTTATCAACAAATCAGGCGTGGATTCTGTAACAGTTTCCCTTGATGACACAGGACTTGCCCGCAAGGAGATAACCCTTGATTCCGAGAGCATCAGTCTCAGCAACATTCCGAAAGATGAGTATGATTACAATGTTCTGACGCAGAAACTCACCATTTCCGTTGTCGGTCCTGAGGATATCATAGATGACCTGACATCAAAGGATTTTGTAGCCGATGCAAGTCTGCTGAATGTGGATACCTCACAGCAGAAGATGAATATTGATGTTATCGTTTCGTGTCTGACGCATGACAATGTATGGTCAGTCACAAAGGTAAAAGTTCCTGTCCACAAGACAGCTAAGATCAATGAGGAAAGCACCTTGGAAACAAACAGAAATAACTGACATACAGCATGACAGCTGTGCTATTACTGCACGCTGTCATGTTTTTTTATTGAGTACCGAAACGATTGAACAGTCTTTGATTTTCCCCTGTTTTTCAGCTTCACGTATTGCACCTTCAATGCGCTCAGGCGAATATTTTCTCAGCAGTTCATCGCTGTGCCGTTCTTCTATCACAAGGCATGACGGCGAGACCTTCCAGTCATTCAGCATATATTCAAGCACTTCCGCTTCATCACATTCTCCGAGAATTATCAGTTCGGTAAAGCCTGTAACTATCGGCTTTCCGCCTTTTATCTCAGCAAGCTTTATGGCAGAATCAATATCTGAGCCGTATGTCTCCAGCATTTCGTCATCAGAAAAGAAAACAAGTGTCATTTCGTTATTTTTGCCGATATATACAGCCCTCAGATAGCTTTTGTCATGAACGAGACCTGTCTGTGTACAGCCTGTCAGCAGAATACCTGCCGTCATAATCATCATTAGCAGTTTCTTCATTTTGTCCTCCTCCGCAAAAGCATTGCAAGCGGCACGGCAAATTCCGCCATAAATGCAAGAGCAGCCGTCAACAGGCTGTATATCGGGATATCTGCCAGCAGTACAGCCGTGACTATGGTCATGGATATCATGACGGTACTGCGCCATTTTGTGAATTTGGGAAATATCTCACCAAGCAGATATGCACCTGTCATGACCTGTGCAGTTACCGAAAATACAGCTGATATCGCAAATAATATCATAAAAAGCGAGTCAATGCGCTGTTTTGTAAAAGGCTGTGAAAGCTGTGCGGCAGTAATTATCGGGAAATCGGTTATGCGCATTATGCCGCCTGTTACGAGAAGTGCCGTGAAAAGAACAGCCGCCGAAATACACAGTCTCATTGAAAAATAGCGTTTTGCGCCGGTTTTACAGCTGTCATGAACAAGCGGCGCAAGTACCGCACCGACGATAATACTTCCGCTGAGCGAAAAGCAGAGGAATACCCCGTCTATGAATCCGCCGCCCTGAGATGCAGTAATATTGCTGAAATTCTGCTTTTTAACAGAGCTTATGAAATTTATCGTCAGAAAGATAACACCTATGCCTGCCGCAATAACAGCAGAACGTGAAGCCGCCTTCATGCCAGTTGATGAGATATAGAGACAGACAAGTGATATCGTGCCTGTTATAAGAAGTCTGCCTTTAAGACCGCCTGTTGTCTCATACGGAACAAAAATGGCATCGCAGGCATTCCACAGCCTGTCAAGCAGAAAACCTCCCCAGACAGCAATGCATATCAGATAGAATATCTCAGCCCATTTTTCCGTTTTCACTCCCCTGTCCGCAAAAATAATAAGCGGCAGAGCAAACATACCCTGTGCGGCAATTCCCAGAATAAAGCCGATAACCGACCACAGTGAAAGACTGCCCTCAAAACAGAAAAGCATGAAGATATCGGTTATCAGCAGAACTGCCGCAAGCTGGGTTTTAGTAATGCTGTTCATTATATTCCTCCACAGTAAAGCCACGGTTCTGCATTTTTTTCATATTCATGCGGAAAGCGGTATCCGACATACCTGACCTTCTGAACGGCGAAAGCGGCGCAGTGAACGGAAATCCGTAATTCTCCGATGCGCATATATTCGCAAGGACAGCGCAGAACAGCAGACTTATCCCGAGAAGCCCGAATACACCGCCTGCAAGCAGAAATGAGAAACGCAGAATGGTTATCTGCGGATTGAGTTCGGGAATAACAAGTCCTCCAAGCACCGCAAGGGCTGTCATGGTCAGGAGAGGAGTGCTGACAAGTCCTGAACTCACCGCAGAATCGCCGATTATCAGACCGCTGATTATACTGACCGCACCGCCTGTTGGTTTGGGGAGTCTTATGCCTGCCTCACGAATTATCTCATACATCAGCAGTACAAAAAGTGCCTCTGTGAGTATCGAAAGCGGCGCTTCCTTCTCGGAATCCACAAGTATCATCAGCAGAGTACTGTTCAGAAGTTCTGGATGATACATCACTATCGCCGTATAGACCGCAGGAAGCAGAACCGCAAGAATAAATGCGGCATATCTGAGCCAACGAATAAAAGTGGCATACAGCGGCTTTTCGGCATAATCATCAAGTGTCTGGAAGCTTTCGCAGAACAGCTTTGGAATTACAATGGCATACGGAATACCGTCGATAAGGATTGCGACTCGTCCCTCTATCAGCTTTGAGCAGAGCACATCAGGACGCTCCGTAGTCCCCGTAGTGCTGAACAGTTCAAAGTGTCCATTTTCGACAAAAGGGCGGATATAGCCTGTTGTCAGGAGAGCCTCGGTCTGTATCCTGTCAAGTGAGCGGCGTATCCTGTCCATAAGTTCTTTTGGCACACGGTCTTTCATGTAGCACAGGCAGATATTTGTGCGGCTTTTTTCGCCTTTGACCATTAGCTCCATAACGAGAAGCGGAGTTTTCAGCCGCCTGCGTATCTGTGACATATTCACAGGCAGAGTTTCGGTGAATCCCTCATGAGCACCCATGATATTGCCTTCCGATGACGGTTCCTGAACGCTTCTTGCCGCAAATCCCTGAACTCCGAAAGCAAGAGCGGAATCAATATTATCGGCTATCAGAACGGCAAATCCCGAATTCATCATGCGGAAAAGCTCATCATAATCATATATCTTCGGACGGTCAGTGGATAACAGCAGTTTCTCATCAATATAGTGAAAAAGTTCATGTGCATCTTTTTTCTGCGGAACGGAAGTTATCGGCTCAAAGACCATTTCCGTGATAGTTGATGACGAAACCATGCCGTCGCAGTTCAGCAGAGCACAGTGAATGCCGCCTGCCGTGAATTCATTTATCATAACATCTGACGAACCGCCTGAGATACGCTTTATCTCGGCGATATTCCGTTTCAGTTTGCTGTATAGCATAATATCACCTCTCGGCTTATTATGCCGCATATCGTCAGATAAATACAAAGAAATGCCGCACAAAGCGTGATGACCTTGTGCGGCATTGTCTTACCACTATATCACTTTATATCAAGAAGTTTCTTCTGAATTGCAAGTGCATCATTGTTTGTGATGCCGTTTCCGTCCATGTCTGCGTTTGCAGTGCCCTGTGCTGTGATGTGTGTTGCATCTGAGCCGTTGATATTGAATTTGTCAGGGTTTGCAATTGACTGCATTATGAGCACAACGTCTGCCATATTCACACTGCCGTCGCAGTTTGCATCGCCTGCTGTGATCTGACTTAATACAGACGGATTTCCGCTGCTTTGCAGTTCAACAGGAGCTGATTCTGTATACTCAAACTTAATGCCTTGCTTTTCGGCATATTTTCTGATATAAACATTATCATCAGACTGAATTGTAAGTTTATTACATTCTTCAAAAGCGTCCTCAGAAATTTCAATTATTCCTTTTGGAATAAATATTGATTCAAGTTTTCCGCATTTATAGAAAGTCTCAAAATCGATCTTGGTTATATTCTGCGGAAGGATCACTTTTTCAAGATTTCCGCATTCCGAGAACACCTGTATGTTGAGTTCTGTCAGGCTGTCAGGCAGTTCAATGCTTTTCAGGCTGATGCATTTGCAAAAAGCCTCCTCTTCAATATAAGAAAGTTTCTGTGACAGCTTGACTGATGAAAGATTGCTGCACTTTAAGAATGCATCCATTCCTATTGATAAAACGCTGTCAGGCATTACAATTCCTGTTATCTTACTTTCCTCAAAGGCATTGTCAGCGATATACTTAACGCCGTCAGGAATAACAATATTTCCTGTGCATTCCCTGCCGTCAATAACAATATCATTCACGATGACAAGGCTGTTCTCTGTTTTTCTGTCAGCAAGCCATTTTGTATCCTTAAATGCATTGTCTTCTACTTTTGTGATACCTTTTCCGAAAGTGATATCTTCAAGTGCGTCACATTCCATGAATGTTCTGAAATAGATATGTTCAACCTTGTCAGGGATGTTTATTGATTTAAGGCTCCAACAATCAGCAAAAGCATAATCACCAATTGAGTCTACATTTTCAGGGATATTTATTGTACTGAGTTCCTCACAGCCGTTGAATGCAGAGAAACCTATCATGGTGAGACTGTCAGGCAGAGTGACCTTTTTAAGCTTGTCACATGCTGCAAAGCTGTCCGGATAAATTATTTCAACTCCGTCAGGAATGGTCACTTCCGTAAGACCTGTCTGTTGGAATGAACCCATAGAAATATTTTTAAGCGTACTCGGCAGAGAAACACTTTCAAGATTCTCGCATCCTGCAAAGGTATAGTTGCCTATATCTGTGATGCCTTCTTCAATTATGACTTTCTTTATATTTTCGTTTTGGAAGAATGGTGAATATGTCATAGCTCCTGCAAACATACCTGTCGTAAAGTCAGGTATTGCACCCTCGCCGCTTATTGTAAGGGTACCGTTACCATCAAGAGTCCATGATATCGATTCTGAAATTTTTCCTGCTGTATCCCAGTTATTTGATTTCGGATCAACGATCAGGAATTTATTAGTATTCTCAACAGAATGCAGTTCGCCGTTCTCATCATACACATTCAGTGTTTTGATGTTGGAGAATCCGTTAAGAGCAAGTGCATCAACAGATTTCGGAATAGTGACTGATTCTAATTTTGTTTCTTTTCCGACTGAGAATGCATTCATTTCAATGCTCTTTATTCCCTCTTTCAGCTCTATCTTTTCAAGACTTTCACAGCAGCAGAAAGTATTATCCTTAATGACCTTAACACTTCCCGGAACTGTAATTTCAGTCAGTGACGTACAGGCGTAGAATGCACTTCTTCCTATCTCATTTAACGATTCGGATAAATTTATCTCTTTCAGAGCATAACACCAATAAAAAGCATAATCATCTATTTTCTGAATGCCGTCAGGAAGATTTACTGATTCCAGTTCACTGCAGTATTCAAATGCACCGTAACCGATCCTTGTTACGCTTGACGGAATTTCTACCTGTTTAAGAGTAGAACATCTCTTAAACATCTCAGGAGGTATCAAAGCACAGTCAACAGGAAGTGTTACCTTTTTCAGTATCTGACAGTTACCGAAAATACCGCTGCCAAGTTCAACATTCTTTTCAGGAAGAACTGCTTCCAGCAGTGATCTGCTATTTGAGAAAGCGCTGCTTCCTATCTCGGTTACACTGTCAGGAATACGAACTTTTTCAAGGCCTGTATCGTTGAATGCCAGTTCACCGATAATTTTGAGATTTTCAGGGAATTTGATCTCTCCGATATTTGAGCATCCCTCAAAGGCAGACTGCTGTATTTCAGTGATGGTATCAGGGAGAACAAAATTATGAACAGCCTTATTATCCTTGAAAGTCCATGCGCCTATTACCGTTACAGGGCAGCCGTCAATTTCAGAAGGTATCTCAATTGTTTCACTGTTTCCGCTGTAAGAGTAGATTTCGATATGATCGCTGTATTCTCTGTAAACAAAGTCGCCGATTGTCTTTATCTCATACTTGTCAAATTTCTGGTTGACATTGACATACATCTTCATCCAGTTCATGAGACAGTTTACAAAATGCTCCTCAACTTTTACATCGAAAAGCTCGATGCTTCCGTAAGGTACGGTATAGTATTCGGCAGTAGTCGCCTCTACTGTTATATCATTATGTGTGAGGATATATCTTGCAATGAGGTTAAGATCATCTGTGTCTTCATTATTAACATAGACAAATTTACATTTTTCAAATATCCTGTCAATTTGAGCAGAATCGATATTGACCTGTTCACTGATTGCTGATTTTCCGTTATTGAGCGAATTGAATAAACTGTTTTCATTTGATAATATGGTGTATAAATAAACGTCATACAGGTCATAAAGGTCAGCTTTTCCGTCACAGTTGAAATCAAGGTCAATTTCTCCTAAATCGATCTTTCGTATAAACTTGAGGAACTCCATTTCATAATACGCATCATATCCGTATTTTTCAAGTGAATCAAACTGACTAACAAATAAGTTGGAATAATAATCAGAGTTGTAAGGATAGGAACTTGTATCTCTTTCCACAGCATCATAATTGCCCTTGACAAAATTCTGATAGCAGTAGCGTACAAGAAGATCAACGTCAAATCCGTCAAACTCACCGTTATTGTTAACATCAGCGTTCTTTTCGACTTTTTCGGCACATTCCGCAGGAAGAACAGCCTTATCATATAAATATACAAGGGCAGCATACGCATCATATGTATTGAATTCGCCGTTCCCGTCAAAGTCCATAAGCGTCGGATTTTCGGCGATATAAAGCAGTGCGGTTGCTTCGTCATTCACAACAGGTATATTGTTTTCAGCACTTGAAACTATACCGCTTGAACCTGCGGCAATAGAAATGGCTGATATAAGTGCGGCATATTTTTTCTTTGAATACTTTTTCATATCTGATTCCCCTTTATCGGTAGTTACGGAGGTGACAGCAGTTGTTTCAGGCAAGCTGACCGTAGTCACTACAGTTACAGGAACTGCCGTGGCAGAAGTCCTGACAGCTGATGCAGATGAAGCAACAGGAGCTGTTGTGTCCGATGTCCTTGTTGTTCGTGCAGCGGAAGAAGTCTGTTTTGCCGAAGTTGCCGAAGCAGTCTTTTCAGTACGTGCAGATGTGCTGACGGCTGCCGTGGATACATTCGTTTTTTCAGAAACCGCTGTATTATCGTTTTTGGTCGTTAATGTGGTTATCATGGCAGAATGAGCTGAATCTGACGAAACAGTAGTCACAGCATTTTCGGCTGTAATAATTTCTGTTTGCTGTTCAGGGATTCGGCTGATATAATTTTCATTATACGCTCCTGCAATTATACAGACCGCAGCGACAGCGGCAGACATTGCAGTTATCCATACTGCTTTGAAGTGATTTCTCTCAGGAGGTTTCTCCTGTGACTTAACAAGATCATCCATTTTATTAAGAAATTCAGGAGAGAAATCATAATCGGGGATGTCTGCCATGCTTAATTCGTCAAATTCATTATTCAAAGATGCTTCAAGTGCATTTTTCAGAATATCCTCTTTCATGCTGTTCCTCCATTCTCAATTATTACGGCTAATTCCGTCTTTGCCCTCTGGATGCGCTTATAAGCGGTATCGGCCGATATACCGAGAATACACGTCATCTCTTTTATTGAATAGCCGTAAACGAATTTCAGCATGAGCACGTCACGGAATTCGTCTTTAAGCTGATTAATGGCAGCAGTAACGGAATTGAATGAATAATTGTCGGTACAGAACGAACCTGTTTCGATATCAGGTTCTTCGACAGCAATAACACGCTGATTTGCTCTGTATTTGTCAAGTGCCGCATTTCTTACGATTATCACCAGTAAGGATGTGAGCTTTTTGCTTTCAAGGGATGCTATTTTTTTGAATATTCCAGAAACTCTGAGCATAGCCTCGGAAACGCAGTCCTCGGAGTCGGCAAAATTATTCAGTATTTTCATTGCAGTATACATCATTATTTTTCGATTCTGAATATACATTTCTTCAAACGTTATAGTTTTTTCAGTATCGGAAAAATCAGCAGCACAGACAGCCTCCAATTCATTCAGCCTCCTTTCAGATTTTGTTGTCGCTATCCTTTATAACGAATGGGAATCCATTTTTTGGACAGATTAGATATGAACTTTTTGTAAACATTTTATGAACAAAATATCTCATAAATTGTCAGAAATGTCTTATTATTTATAGTATAGCACATATTATGGAATTTTTCAATTACGACATAACTTTTTGTTCCTGATATCGCCTTGCTGCAACGTATTATTCTGTTCTATGTGAATAACAACTCTGTTCTTTGCAATGTAGGGGCGCATTCCGTGTGCCCGTGGGTTACGATAACGCCGTGCCATACCCCAAAAATATCATGCCACGTTTGCAGGTGCTGCCATTGGTCGCCCATTGTTACCGAAATCGTCAGTGTCATGCCGAAATACAAACATTAATTATTACATCCGAAAAAAACTATAGCTTTTTTTCGGAAAATATGTTACAATAGAAATATATACTGTCAGGAGGCGACAGAATGAAGAAAATTTATGGCAATGAATATCTGCTGTCAACTCTGGCAAGCATGATAAAAAACGGACATACCGTACAGTCGGTCATGTTCTGCGGCGAAAAAGGAAGCGGACGCAAACTCTTTGCCGACTACTATACACAGTCGCTTTTATGCGAAAATCCCATAGACGGCAGACCGTGCGGAATATGCAATTCATGTCAGAACGTCAGCAAAAAATATCACCCTGATGTGACATACGTCGAAAAAAGCGGAAAACTTGGCGGAATTTCGGTCGAGACCGCACGTAATATAATCAGTGATGCTTTTGTTAAACCGAATAACCATATCGGGCGAAAGGTATATATCTTTGCCGACTGCAAAAATATAGATCCGAGAACACAAAATATGCTCCTCAAACTTATCGAAGAACCGCCGGATTATGCATATTTCATCTTCACCTGCAATTCACGCAGGGACTTTCTGCCCACTATCATCTCACGATGTGTGAATTTTACGGTTGCGGAATGTACCGAGGAGGAAGCCGATACGGCACTTCATGAAAGCGGTTTCGGTGATGACGAAATAAAAGAGGCAATAGGCTGTTTTCATGGAAATATCGGTATGTGTACGGATTATATCGTTGATGAGGGACTGCGGAAACAGGTAGATTTGACAAAATCGCTCGCTGATAGTATAATAAGAAAAGATGAATATTCGCTGAATGCACAGCTATTTTCTCTCGGCAGCAGCAGAAATGACGTAAAATCAGTGCTTTCCATGCTCGATATGCTGATCCGTGATGCAGCAGTCCTCGGAAAGGACAGCAATGCGGCGGCAATAGGCTGTTCCCGTGAGTATGCAGTCAGACTGTCGGAAAATATCACGTCAGGGCAGGCTGTCCGTATTCATGGTCATATTGAACAGGCTAACCGTGCAGTTGACAGCAATGTCACAATTCCTCTTGCAATGGCGGCACTTTCAGCGGAAATAATTACAGTTTGCAGTTGATTTGCAACATGAACGGAGTATTAAATGAAAGAAATAGTAGGAATTCGCTTTAAAAGCGTAGGAAAAATATATTACTTCTCCCCCGGAACGATTCAGGCACAAATTGGCGATCATGCCATTGTTGAGACTATCAGGGGCATTGAATGCGGTGAAGTTGTTATCGCAAACAGAGAAATTGAGGACAACCAGATAAATTCGCCGCTGAAGCCTATTATCAGGCTTGCGAGCGAGGCTGACATGAAAATAGTCGAAAAAAATAAACAGCGTGAAAAAGAAGCATTCGGCATCTGTGAGGAAAAAATTCGTTTCCGCAAGCTGAATATGCATCTCGTTGACGTTGAATGCACTTTCGACAACAATAAGCTTTTGTTCTATTTTACGGCTGAAAACCGTGTTGATTTCCGTGAACTCGTAAAAGACCTCGCATCTGTTTTCAGGACACGTATCGAACTGCGTCAGATAGGCGTTCGTGATGAGGCTAAGATTCTCGGCGGTCTCGGAATATGCGGACGTGAATTCTGCTGTAAGGGATATATGGGCGATTTCCAGCCTGTTTCAATAAAAATGGCTAAGGAACAGGGACTTTCCCTCAATCCTACGAAGATTTCAGGCACCTGCGGCAGACTTATGTGCTGTCTTAAAAATGAGCAGAATGCATACGAGGAACTGCTGAAAATCACCCCGAAGGTTGGCGCGATCGTTGTAACTCCGGAAGGCGACAAGGGCAGAGTTGAGGAAGTCAACCTCATCACAGGCAAGCTTAGGGTAAAAACCGACAAGTCGGAAGTGCCTGTTACCCTTGACAGAGGCGATGTTAAACTGCTGAAAGATGCTGAAATAAAGGTAAACCGTGAGGAACTGAAGGCACTCAAAAAGCTTGAGGAAATGTGATGCCAAAAGTAAATTACGGAAAATTTCTGGACGACAAGCTTGCACAGCTTGCGGAAAGCGGCGAAAGACCGTCACTTCTGCTTCATGCCTGTTGTGCGCCGTGCAGCAGTCATACTCTGCTTTTTCTGCATGAGCATTTTCGCATAACGCTGTATTTCTGCAATCCGAATATTGCGCCGCAGGAGGAATATGACTACCGTCTTGATGAACTGAAAAGGCTGGTTCGTGAACTTGGACTTGATATTGAAATTATTGATGAAGATTATGATCCTGCGCCGTTTTATGAGCTTGCAAAGGGACTTGAAGCCTTGCCTGAACGTGGCGAAAGATGCCGTAAATGCATTGCATATCGTCTGAAAAAAACGGCTGAACTGGCTAAGGAGCGTGGATTTGATTACTTCACGACAACTCTCACGATAAGTCCGCATAAGGACTGTGCATTCATCAATGAGTGCGGTTCTGATATCGCAAAGGAATACGGCAAAGAATGGCTTTATTCCGATTTCAAGAAGCATGACGGCTATAAACATTCTATCGAGCTTTCACGTCAGTATGACCTGTACAGGCAGGATTACTGCGGCTGTGTCTACAGCAGAATGAATAAAGGTGATAAAAATGGCTAAGGAACTGAAAACCAACGCAATGCGTTTTCTTGACAAGAATAAAATTGAATACACGATAAACACATACGAATGTGATGAGTTCATTGACGGTCTTGACACTGCAAAGAAGCTCGGGCAGTCTCCCGACGAGACATTCAAGACGCTCGTAGCACATGGAAAAAGCGGCAGTTATTATTGCTTTCTCCTGCCTGTTGCGCTTGAACTTGACCTCAAAAAAGCGGCAAAAAGCGTAGGCGAAAAGTCCGTGGAACTTCTGCACGTAAAGGATATCACTGCTGTCACAGGTTATGTGCGTGGCGGCTGTACACCTATCGGCATGAAGAAACAGTTCATGACAGTTGTGCATAATTCGGCTGAAAACCTTCCGCTTTTCTTTATCAGCGGAGGACGTATCGGCACACAGATTCAGGTATCTCCGAAAGCGCTTGTTGATTCGATTCGTGGCAAATTCGAGGATATTATTCTTACTGATGAATAAACCGCCGGCAGCCTGTCAGTGATTTATTATGAATATAAGAAAGGACAGCCGAAGCTGTCCTTTATTTTTTTGCTGAACCCCATTTTACATCGTTCCCCAACGCTGTATTTTTTCAGCTTAATCCTTACGGAAAAGTTCTCTGAGAACCAGACCGCCGCCTGCGGCAACAAGACCGAACATAATAATGAAAATGTAAGCACTTGTTGAACGCCATGTGATGCGTGTTGACATGATAACGCTAAGAAGAACGAATACAACACCTATCGAAAGAACTATCCAGCCGTAGATGCGCTTTCTCATGAAGAAAAGCATTCCGATACCGATCAGTATCGGCAGCATTATTGCACCGTTTGGTACATTGAACGAGCCTAACGAGAAGAAATATCCGCCCATGCCCCAACTGCTTGAAACGGTGATATTATTGAATATCAGGAACAAGCCGACAACGAGCATTACAAGACCAACGAGAAATTTCAGAAGTCGTGAACCGCTGTCCTCTGCGGAGCTGTTGCGTAATTCTCTGTACATACTGTCTAAATCATTATTTTTGGCCATAAAGACCACCTCCTATATCATATTACGACATTATTATACTATATTTCATATTAATTGTCAAGTAGTTTTTATGCATAATTATGCGAATACTGATGAATATTTCTGACGATTATGCTCTGAGTTCTGCGCCGATAGCTGAAAGTGCCTTGAGAACCTTCTTCATAGCGCTGTCAGCCTGTTCATCAGTGAGAGTACCGTCATGTGAACGCATTGAGATAGAGTATGAAACGCTCTTTTTGCCTTCTTCTATCTGCTTGCCCTTGTAAACGTCGAACAGGGTAACTTTTTCGAGTATCTTGCCTACAGCGCCCTTGATAGCCTTTTCGATCTCTGCAACAGGCATTTCGTCGTCAACAGTAACGCTGAGGTCACGGGTAGTTGCAGGGAACTTAGGAAGCGGCTTATATGTTATCTTAGTCTCGGCAGCAGCCATAAGTTCAGGAATATTCAGCTTTGCGACATATGTCTTTGTGCCTATCTCATAAGTTTCCTGAACGTCAGGGTGAACTTCGCCCATGATTCCGAGGCATACGCCGTCTCTTACGATAACAGCGCTTCTATATGGGTGGAGAGCATATTTTTCGTCAAATACATCGCAGTCAGATGCACGGATATACTCAACACCGTAAATATTCATTTCGTCAAGAAGCTGTTCTATCATACCCTTTAATGTATAGAAATCGCAGTTTCCGCCGTACATACCTACAGTAAGTCTCTGCGGCTCATCAGGAAGCTGATACTCATATTCATGGCGTGGCTTGCCGTTATTTGCAAGGAGAGCCTCATCGCCCTGATAGTTTCTCTTTTCGTCAACAGGGAGGTATTCCTTTGATATCTCAAAGAGACAAGCCTTCTCGTTGCGGTTGTTGTAGTTGAAAGAGAGAACATCGAGCATTGACGGAATGATAGAAGTTCTCATAACGCTTGTGTCCTCACCGAGAGGATTTACGATTTTTACAACATTGCGGAGCTTGCTGTTTTCAGGAAGCTTTATCTTGTCGAAATACTTAGGTGAAACGAATGAATATGTTGCAATTTCAAAGCCGCCGAGTGATACAGCCGCATTTCTGAGAGTACGGATGAACTTCTGCTCGTCAGTGAATTCAGCCTTTGCAACACCACGGAAGTCGGTTGACGGAATGTTGTTGTAGCCGTAAATTCTTGCAACTTCCTCTGCGATATCAGCCTTACAGCCGATGTCAATACGGAATGACGGAGCAATAACCATACCGTTTTCAACCTTGAATTCAAGGCGGTTGAGATATTCTATCATATCAGCCTCGGAGATATCAGTACCGAGGAAATTATTTATCCATTCTGCGCTGAATTCAACAGATGCAGGAGTCTTGTCTGTATAGTCACGGTCGATAACAGTATTGAGAACTTCACCTGCGCCGAGTTCCTCAACAAGCTGGAAAGCACGTTTCAGGCAGGTCATTGAGATAAGTCTGTCAACGCCTTTTTCATAGCGTGAAGATGCATCTGACTTGAGTTTGAGAGCCTTTGAAGTACGTCTTACCTGTGAAGGCTCGAAGTAAGCTGACTCAAATACAACAGTTGTAGTATCCTCCATGATACCGCTGTATTCGCCGCCCATGATACCTGCAACAGCTACAGGCTTCTTTTCGTCAGCAATAACGAGCATTTCGTCTGTGAGTTCACGCTCTACGCCGTCGAGAGTCATTATCTTTTCGCCGTTTACAGCATTTCTTACATTGATGTGAGCACCCTCAACATAGCGGAGGTCGAAAGCGTGCATAGGCTGACCGTATTCGAGCATAACATAGTTTGTGATATCAACGAAATTATTGATAGGACGGATTCCGCTTGCACGGAGTCTCTCTCTCATCCATCTTGGTGAAGGGCCGATCTTTACGTTTTTAACGATACCTGCGCAGTATCTCTGGCACTTTTCTGTATTGTGGATATCAACCTTGAGCATTGAGTTGATGTCGCCGTCAACGCCCTTGTATTCGGGAGCTTTTACGTTAAGCGGAATACCATAGGTAGCGGCAGTCTCTCTTGCAAGACCGATAACGCTGAGGCAGTCAGGGCGGTTTGATGTAATTTCAAACTCAACAGATGTATCATCAAGACCGATAGCGGAATGGATATCCTGACCGAGAGAGCAGTCCTCCTCAATAACGAAAACGCCTTCGGGATCAGCGTATGGGAAGTCATGTGCAGAAAGACCGAGAGTATCAAGTCCGCAGAACATACCGAAACTCTCAACGCCACGCATCTTGCACTTCTTTATCTTGCCTTCAGGAAGAACAGCGCCGTCAAGAGCAACAGGAACGAGGTCGCCCTCCTTGACATTTTTAGCGTTAGTAACTATCTGGATAGGAGCATCAGCGCCGATATCTACCTGACAAACGAACAGAGCATCAGCATTTTCGTGCTGTCCCTTTGAAAGAATTTTACCTACAACGACTTTGGAGATATTTTTGCCTTCTGTTTCAAAAGCCTCGACCTTTGAGCCGCTCATTGTGATAGCGTGGCAGAAATCCTTTACAGGCATATCAGCCTTGACATAGTCGTTGAGCCATTTCATTGATAAATTCATTTTTATTTGTCCTTTCATAAAAGCAGTAATGGTGTACTGCTCAGTTTTTATTTTGCCTGATATTCCTTTACAGCCGCCGATATTTTGCGGAAAGCAATATCACGGGAATCTGCATTTGCAAAAGAGAGATATACCAGCTTATGATTAGAATTTGAGATAAAGCTGACAAGATATTTTTCGCTATGCTTTGCATCACTGTCGGAAGCACTGCGCTGTTCCTGATGAATAGAATCCATATCATCAAAATTATATACCATTTTTTCCTTCATGTCAATGACCTGTGAAGGAGACATATAAAGATAATATTCAAGACGTGTGCATTTGCTGAGGAACTGTTCAAGTTCATCCTGACTTTCAATGTCAAGCGCTTTCAGAATGCGTGAATCTTTCTGCCTGTAGATGTATATCATAAGCAGCAGAAAGCCAAGAGGTATCTGCAAAAAAAGCATTCCAAAGAGATATGATCCGATATCCTCGCCGTTTATCAGACTGCGGATTAACATATAAATGCCTGCGAACTCACAAATAACAGTAAAAAATCCGAGTATCAGATATACAATAAAGCGTTCATTCTTTTCGTATTTTTCATAGTTTTCAAGCCCGTCGTCTTTGTACGTTTTATTATTTTTATTCATTTTTCCCCCACTATCACATCATCACCAAGCGGCAATTCCAGAGTACCGCATATTGTGCCGTATGCCTCATCAAGATTTTTCCTGTGCGAAAACAGTACATCATATGAACTTCCGTCATTGAATCTGAAATACAGGCTGTACTTTGTTTTTTCATCTTCATTATTGGTAATGAATTTGGTTATGGATTTAACGTCATCAAGCGGAAAGGCAACGCATTCCTTGAATGAAACGATATGGCTGTCACTCAGGAAAATATACGTATCAAGCTGTGAACTGCCGTTTATCATTTCACGGAAGGTCATTCCATTCACGGATTTGAACTCATCGTTCATACTGATGAGTTTCTTCCTTGCAGATGCAGCATCAACAGTGAATGCAGAGACAAGCGCTCCGAAAATAACTATCCCGATGATAAGAACTATCGGTTCATTCCAGCTATAGAATTTAATTATTATCAGAACCGAAACAATGACAGCAATTATTACTTCCAGAATCTTGCCGAACATTATCTTTTTTACGATTTTTTCATACATGGTTTGTTTCCCCCTTAATCCCATATTTTATTGCAGAACCACACGGGTACTGATAAGCTTGTCAGCGGCTTCCTCCAGCAGTTTTTCGCTGCTGAATACAATATATACAACCTGTTCATTGCAGATAAATCTGAGGCGATACTGCGTATATCTGAACTTACGGCGTTTTTCGGCTGAGACATCGGAAATCGAAAAGCGTGAATATGCTTCCATATTATAAAGTGAGATAAGATGTGAGGTTGTAAGATGTACTCCTTTGTCAAGCCATATGCATCGGTCAAGAAGGTCATTGAATTCATGATTGTCAGCAACACCAAGCGTCTCTTTGAGAAGTCTGTCCTTTTCTTCAAGGTGAAGATAGCGTGTACCGAAGATTTTTATTTCAAACAGAACAGCAACAGCCACATAGAGATACCCCCATATATACGAAGAGAAAATAAAAACCAAGACTATCAATACCGCTGTCCAGAAGATATATCTTTTCTGGAGCAATTTTTGATACTTCATGTTCATTATGTGCTGATCGTACATGGCATCATACCTCCTTTCAGCGCAGAGGCTTACTGTGCATTATATCTGTCAAGTTTATTCAGTTCAGCGATTTTCGTTATTTCGGCAAGAGTATGATCACGTTCCTTTTTCATTTCTGAACGATATCATTTCCTTCTTTGTATCAGTAAAAATATTAATGGCAAAAACCGGTCTGTTTCTTTTGTATTGCTCAGCCATTTTGTCATGCATATCAGTTAAACGAGGACTGTGCTTTGTGCGGTGCTGCCTTAAATAATGATCCATGAATATACCATAAATGCCTGACTCAGATACTGTTCCTTATAGCATTCTGTATAGCGATGAAATCTTCATTACGTCTTCTTTCATTAGGAAATTTGATTTTCTTGATGCCGTTTCCGTCTGAAACAGATATTAAGTATGTCCGTTTGTGTTTGCCTGATCTGTAAGATTTTTGAAGAAGGTTTATCTTTTTAAGTTCAAACGACAGGAAATCATTTATTACGATAAGGTGTGTTCTGTTAAGAAAAATATATTCCTCAAGACGTGTGCTCTGTTCAAGCAGTTCATTGAATTCTGCATCGCTCTGAATGGTGAGAGCATCCTGCAAAAGCTTGATGTTTTTGTTAATGTCTTTGTATTTTTTGAAATAAATATAGAAAAAAAATGCATATAAAGCAACCGCAAACAGCAAAAATGAATAATCTGCTTCGTTTATAAAACAGTATATCATCATACAGAAATTAGCGAGAGCCAATATGCCCCATAAAACAAACGCTTCAATAGTTTTACGTTTATATCTGCGGATAAGTTCTTCATACATAATATTGATCCCCTTAAAATTATTTACCAGAGTCTCTTGTCCCCGACACCGTTGCCAATAGCCGTATTGACCGCATTGAAAGCGGCATTTCGCTTTTTTTCATTTGGAAAACTTATCTCTTTGATTCCGTTTCCAACCGAAACTGCTATGCAGTATGTAGTGCTCTCGTCATCAGAATGACAGGTTTTTTCAAGAACACCTATTTTGTCAAGTTCAAACGACATGAACTTATTGAATACGATAAGATGCGTCTTTGTGAGAAAAACATAGGTTGCAAGGCGATCGCTGTTTTCAAGAAGTATATTGAATTCCTCGTCGCTCTGAATACCGAGTTCGTCCTGCAAAAGCTTTGCATTTTTGTCGACGTTCCTGTATGCCTTGTAAATAAAGTATGCACCCACTCCCAGAATAGCGGCTGCGAAAAGTAACGGCACTAAAAGATGTATGCCGGCGGCTATCATCGAACCGATAACGCATACGATCATAATGCCAATAAATATAAGCAGTAAAGCGTATGTGCGTTTCATGCTGCGGATAAGCTTTTCATACATGATCTTCGTCCCCCTTAAAAATCACAGATAATCTTAAAACCATATTTTCAGGAAAATAAGCATTGCAAGGATAATTATCAAAGAAATAACAAGTTCAGCAAACTGTTTCTTTTCAGCCTTTATGTCACCTTCAAACAGACTTTCGTCAACAACGCAGTCAGTTCTCATTATCTTATTGTAAGCAAGTTCAAGCCTGTATGCATTGCGGAATGAGATCTTATGTCTGTCGCCGAAGCTGTTAGTAACGATAAGTGTAAACAGATTTTTGATGTTTTTGCCGCTGTGAGTGTCTGATTCATGACACTCCTGCAATTTATCGGCACTTTTAATATCATCAAGGCATATTGCCTCGCACCTGCCGAAATCGAACAGGTATTCGTCAGAAACATAGACAAGTGTATCGAGTTTCGTGCTGTCTGACAGAATTTCGTCAAATTCCTCATTGCTGTCGATATCGGCATCTGTTTTCATATCCTCAATACTGCGGTCATACTTTTTTTTCGTTAACTGATAATATACGGCGAACACATTGAAACATATAAATACAACGACAATAAAGCTGCTCAGGTGCTCGGTAACATAGAGCGTATCAAGAATAAGTGCGGAGATAACAAAGGATACTGCAATAAACCGATACTGAATGGTTTTGCATATCAGATACAATTTTCTGTACATAGCTATTCTCCTTTCAAGGATAATTATGAAAAATCGCCTTTTGCCTGTTTTAATATTTCGTATGCTTTAATGACTTTATGCGGTGTTCCTTATACATTGAAAAATCAGAACTGTTCAAGGAATCTCACGTCATTCTCATAGAGAAGGCGGAGGTCGTTGATATCATAGCGTCCCATAACCATTCTTTCAAGACCGAGACCGAAAGCAAAGCCTGAATAAACATTGCTGTCAATGCCGCAGTTTTCGAGCACCTTCGGGTGAACCATGCCTGCGCCGAGGAGTTCGATATATCCCTCATCCTTACACATTGAACAGCCCTTGCCTCCGCAGTTGAAACAGCTTATGTCAACTTCACAGCTTGGCTCGGTGAACGGGAAATGGTGAGGACGGAAACGAAGCTTGCAGTCGTTGCCGTAGAGTTTTTTCATGAGCATTTCAAGAGTGCCCTTGAGGTCAGACATTGTGATGCCCTTGTCAACAACAAGTCCTTCTATCTGGTGGAAAAGCGGAGAATGTGTAGCATCGACTGCATCCGAACGGAATACACGGCCCGGAGAGATAATGCGGATAGGCGGCTTCTGAGTCTCCATAACGTGAACCTGAACTGATGATGTCTGTGTACGGAGAAGGATAGTTTCGTCAGTGCCGTCGATATAGAATGTATCCTGAGTATCTCTTGCAGGATGATCGGGCGGCAGGTTGAGAGCCTCGAAAACGTGGTAGTCGTCATCAATTTCAGGGCCGTCAGCGATATCGAATCCCATGCCCATGAATATTTCACGTATCTCGTTCTCTACCTTAGTAAGCGGATGAAGCTTTCCGAAAGGAGTATATGAACCCGGCAGAGTGATGTCGATTGACTCCTCTTTTATCTTTGCAGCCTGAGCATCAGCTTTGAGAGCGGCGAGTTTTGAGTTGAGAGCCTCCTCGATGTCTGCTCTTACCTTATTTGCAAGCTGACCGATAACAGGTCTTTCTTCTGCGGAGAGTTTGCCCATCTGTTTGAGGATAGCGGTAAGTTCTCCTTTCTTGCCGAGAAATCTGATTCTCAGGTCATCAAGTGCCTTGATATCGGAGCAGTTTTCAAGCTCCTGTTTAGCCTGCACTTCAATTGTTTCGAGCTGTTCTTTCATTGTTTCACCTCATAGAAAATTTATAATATTTTGTGTCGCCTTATGTAATCGGGAAAAATCCGTCAGGTTACAAAAAAAGCCCTGCCCAACAGGACAAGACACGATCTTGCTTAAATACCACCCATTGTCAGGAGAGCCGACACTCTCTTGTCTTTAACGCAGACATACGTCGGAATTTACTTGGCAGAGCCGTTGGAAACCGCCCCTCGTGAGTGAACTTCGGAAAGCCTGATGCCGGAGCGTTCACACCAAACCGCTCCTCTCTGCGGACAAATCAGCCAGCCTACTCTCTCAGTCAACGGGTTATACCAATATTATACTTATATTTTTAAAAAAATCAAGAGTTTTTCTTGAAATTTTCAGGAATTTATGATATCATATAAATTGTTGTATCATATTGAGATACATTATAATGCAGAACGGAGAAAAATAAAATGGATAATTTTGCTGAACAGCTTGTAAAGAAAAACGTAACTCAGTCCGATAAAACGAGGAGAACAGCGCTTCTGATCGTCGGAATACTGCTAACTGTCACGATAACGGGACTTGCCATACTGCAAATGGGAAATTTTCTGATATCGATATTCGGCTTTCTGCTTGCAGTCGGCTGCGGCTATGGAACGTATGCCGTTTACCGCAATTCCTTTGTGGAATATGAGTACACATTCACGAACGGCGAGCTTGACGTTGACAAGATAATCAACCAGAGTAAGCGCACGGAAATGGTAGTGGTAGAGGTAAGGGAATTCACCGATTTCGGCAGATATGATGAAAACATGAAGGAAACTGAAGAAATGACGGTGATTTCGGCATCTGACAGTATTTCCAAGCATGAGTTCTATGCTGATTTTGACCATGCGGAATATGGCACGACAAGGCTTATTTTTGCGCCTGATGACCGTATGA
>JAZUGG010000009.1:0-25182 GCA_045641105.1 Ruminococcus sp.
CGGTTAAAGTATCGACAAAGACAACAACGCCCATAGCACCATAAATGTACTGGACTTCCTTTTTCAAGAATCTGTCCTTTGGCTTGTCATCATCTATTTTCTTTTCGTTTTTTCCGAACATGATAAAATCTCCTTAATGAATATGGTATTGAAGCAAATGATCAGCTTATGTCATGGATATCTGCTTTGTCAAGAAGATAACGAATCACATCATGCTTTGTGTGTAACGGTTTCCGTCAAGATCAAAGATTCTGCATCAGAGCTTTGCAATCTCTTCCTGTAAAGCCTTGTCCTTAGCGATAACGCCGTCAGCCATAGCCTTCTTTTCAGCGGCAAGCTTTGCGGCAAGCTCCTCGTCAGCGATAGAGAGCATCTGAACTGCAAGAACAGCGGCATTCTTTGCACCGTCGATACCGACAGTTGCAACAGGAACTCCCGGAGGCATCATAACTGTAGCGAGGAGAGCATCCACGCCTTCAAGAGCCTTGGATTTCATCGGTATGCCGATAACAGGGAGAGTAGTGTGACCTGCAACAACGCCTGCAAGATGAGCAGCCATACCTGCGGCACAAATGATAGCACCGAAGCCGTTAGCTCTTGCATTTGAAGCAAATTCGCAGGCTTCAGCAGGAGTGCGGTGTGCGCTCATGACACGGCATTCAAATTCAACGCCGTATTTTTTAAGCTCTGTGAGAGCTGATTTTACAACAGGGAAGTCGCTGTCGCTTCCCATGATAACTGCAACTTTTTTTGACATGATATTGTTCTCCTTTAATCTGATTTTCTGCCGCTGTCAGTATCGCTTTCGGCAGATGGATCTGTTGGCTGTTCCGATTCAGGTGCAGGATATTCAGGCGCACCAAGAAGGAATTCGCCTGAAACAGCTTCAAGGTCAGTAGCTGAATGACCTCTGAATTCTATAACAGCTTTATAGTCATCTCTGAGATTACAGAGATTATTGTCATCATCATGATAGCAGATAAGTGTATCTGCTGTCACTGCAACGGCATAGTGCGGGATACCGTCCTCCGAGCGTACAGAATAGAGGAAAATGTCGTTTATTCCCATAAGCCGTTTGGTAACTATTCTTTTTTCGTTCTGGAAGAGCGTGAAGAATTCAGCTTTATCACTTGAACGTATACTTCCTCCAAGTGATTCTGATTCCTCAAAGAAAGCATATCTGAGGTACTTTTCGGCATTGTCTGCCATAGTTTCTATCATCGGCACACTGAGTTTTGAAAGCAGGAGCTTGCTTGTTATTTCCATGTTGTATTCCGATGATGAGACTGTTCCGCTGAGAGAAGCTTTATTCAGCGTAAGACCGTTCTGTGCGGCATAGAAGCTGTATGTTCCCTTATGGCTTTTAAGAATGATGCCGTCTGAGGTCACTTCACAGCTTTCCCATGCTTCCGTAAGATACGGTGAAAAGCGGCTGTCATAAATGATAACACTATTGTCGGAATAGACTTTTGCCGTATAGAAAGTGCAGCCGTTTATCGAATTGCGTTCAATGCTCTGATAGATGAACGGAACAATGATATTGCCCTCATAGCTTATGCAGCCGAGCAGATCTTTGCTTCCGATATGTTTTTCGGCGATGCATATGTCTGATTCCGTGAATGTGAGTTTTTTCCATTCGGGTGAAACGATAACCCTGTCATTGCTGTCAGCGATGCCGTAAAGCCCTGAACTGTCCTGAAAGATGAGATTTCCGCTGCTGTCCTTTTCAAGTCTGCGTGAAATGACAGCCTGAGTGCCGCCTGCATCGGTTTTCTGACCTGTATCCGAGAAGAAACGGGCGATCGCCACAGCAAGTACGACTATTACGATAAACAGGACGGCGAATAGAAATTTCATTCGCTTATTCATAAAGAGCAGACCTCCTGAAATCAGTCTTTCTTATCTGTCTCAGTCTCCTCTTTTTTTCTGCTGAGGTATATCTCCTCGGTTTCCTTGGTGATATAGATAGGACGCTTTTTGGTTTCAAGGTAGGTTTTTGAGAGATACTGACCGAGAACGCCTGTGCTGAAAAGCTGTAATCCGCTGAAAAGGAAAATAAGGCAGATTATAGTCGGGTATCCGTCAGGGGCATAGTTAAGACCGAGAATGGATTTTATAATTGTTACAAGGATAAGCACGAATGCGATGATGCAGCAGATTATGCCGAGCATTGATGCAACTGCAAGAGGTGCAGTTGAGAAAGCCATGATGCCTTCAAGGGAATACTTGAAAAGTCCCCAGAATGACCATGAAGTAGTGCCGGCAGGTCTTTCAACGTTTTCGTATTCGATGTAGCGTACCTTGAAGCCTACCCAGCTGAAAATTCCCTTTGAGAAACGGTTGTATTCGGACATTTCAAGGATAGCATCGACCATTTGTCTGGACATGAAGCGGAAGTCCTGAGCGCCGTCAACGATTTCGGTCTGGGATATCTTGTTCATTATTTTATAGAACATTCTTGCGAACCATGAACGAATTTTTGATTCGCCCTTGCGGCTGACACGTCTTGTTGTAGCGCAGTCGAATTCGCCGTTTCTGACATAACTGTACATTTCGGGCAGGAAAGCCGGCGGATGCTGGAGATCGGCATCCATGACAACGATATAGTCGCCCTTGGCGTTTTTAAGTCCGGCGAACATACCCGACTCCTTGCCGAAATTTCTTGAAAATGAGATATATCTTACTCTGCTGTCCTTTTCTGCGAGAGAACGAAGGATATCGAGAGTGGTGTCTTTTGAACCGTCATTGATAAAGAGATACTCAAAGGTTAGTTCAGGATATGTCTGTGACATCTGACCTGTGACCTTGGTTATCTCATCATAGAACATGGGGAGAACCTCCTGTTCGTTGTAGCACGGTACAACAACTGAAACGAGTTTCACATTATTCCTCCTTAAAATGAGACTGATCGTGCATACAGACAGACACTGTCTTCCGTATACAACAAATACACTTTTAATAATACAACAAAACTGCGGATAATGCAAGAGAAAATTGATGATTTTCTGAAATTTTTACGTCTTTGTGAAATAATTCTTTTTTAATAAGGTAAAATGTGATGCTATTTATAGAACTTGTACCAAAGAACTGACTGCATATTGCTGAAATGTGCTAAAGTGCAGACTGTATGAAAACGGACTCCTTTCAGTAGGGAAAATTTGACAAAAAAATCAATAACGTTTTGTTATTTTTACCGAAAATTTTAAAATGGGTATAATTTATGAGGTCAATTTTTAAGAAAGTGTTGATTTTTTTTGAGTAATCATGTATAATATTATTGTATAGCTGTTACATTCATTCCGTGTTCATAAAAATAAAAAATTTATTGAGCAAAATGAGTGGAGTCAGCGGCATTCAGAGTTGTTTTATGTCATTTTTCGGGCATACCCGCAATGTGCCTGACCTTTTATGTGAAAATTTCATTCTGTATGCCGCCGACAGAGCTGATCGTGAAATCGGCTTCCGCTGCCGGAAAGCGGAAATGCGGTTTTGCCGCAAGTTGGGAGAGGATTATGGATATCACACTTGTAACTGCTTCAAACAGCAAAGAGGTACACGGTACTGACAACGATAAGAAAACAGGATGTGGAATAAACCTTCTTAGAGGTGAAAACGTTACAATTTATCGCAGAATAGGCAGAATGACCGACCTCAAGGAAATTACCTGCGAGAGATGTAAGGCTAATCTCGCAAAGAAAATGATCAGATCAGACAAAAAGGAAATGAACCGCCTTCTTAAAGAGGAGAAACAGCGTGCAAAGCTTGGCGTTGACGATGAGGGAATAGTTCCGCTCGGAAATACTACTGCCAAGATAACACGTGCTCCTGAAAGACGTGAAGAAGTTCAGAGAACTGCAAAAACTATTCCTGCCGGAGCTGTTCCGGAGGGAAATTATGAAAAATCGGCTGCTCCGGCTGCAAATCAGTATGATGCTGCTCCTGCACCTGTTCAGCAGCCTTCGCTCACTAAGCCTGCACAGCCGACTATCCCCGGCACAGGCGTAGCTATCGATGCAAGCCTCGCTGCTTTTGCTATCCAGAAGCCTGTTGAGGAAAAACCTGCCGAGGAAAACAATGACTTCCTCGCACAATTCGCTGTTCCGACACCTGCACAGCCTGCCGCACCTGCACCGCAGCCTGCACAGAATGACTTCCTTGCACAGTTTGCTGTGCCGTCACCTGCTGCGCCTGCACCACAGCCGGCAGCACCTGCACCGCAGCCGGCAGCACCTGCACCGCAGCCTGCTTATCAGGCCCAGTCAGCACCTGCTCAGACAAGCGGCGACAATATGCCGAATTACAATGCACCGCAGAGCCCTGTTCTTGACAGCGTTGACGATATTCTCTCAATGTTTGCCGTAGGCGGCGGAGCACCTGCAAAGCCTGCACCTGCGCCTGTTCAGCAGTATACTGCTCCTGTACAGCCTGCCGCACCTGCATTTGAAAGCATTGCTCCTGTACAGCCGACTGCTCCTGTTCTTGAGGATATCGCACCTGTACAGCCTGCCGCACCACTTTATGAGGACATGGCGCCGATTCAGTCTGCCGCTCCGCTTTACGAGGATATGGCACCTGTACAGCCTGCCGCACCGCTTTACGAGGATATGGCTCCTCTTCAGTCAGCTGCTCCTGTTCTGGACGACCTCGCTCCTATGCAGTCAGTTGCTCCTGAATATGATCCTACAGCTTCATATGAAGATTACACGGCTTCACAGCCTTCATACGAAAATGAATCAGAAACTGTTTACAGTGATGCTTCCGATATTCCTGTATACGAAGCAGAACAGCCTGCACCTGCCGAGGCTCCCGTAAGCCAGCAGCTCATTACTGTTCCTCAGTTTACAGGTTATGACGCAAACGGTCTCCCTGTATACAACTACATACAGATGGCTATGACAGGTATCGACCAGAACGGTCAGCCAATATTTACTCCTATCGACGGACAGCCGTTTGTTCAGGCAGCTCCTGCTGCTGCACCTGCAAAGCCTGCTCCTGTACGTCCTGAACCATACAAATTCAGCGGCACAGCTAATGCAAATATCTCAAAGATCGCTGTAAATCCGCATATGAGACAGACTTCTCAGGCATTTATCAATGCTATCGCAAGCTCAAAGGAATATGCTGACAAGAACCTTATCGATACTCAGGGACTTAAGGCTAATACTCCTGTTCTTTCTTCTATCGAGGACGTTCTCTCAACAATGGGAGATGATTCACTCAGACTCAAAAAGATGGAAGAACAGCAGAATAAGCAGAAGGAGATCGTTCCGAAGGTTGACGAGTACAGAGGCCCTGTTGCAAGAAGCAGTTCCAGAAGCGTACCTCCTCAGTCAAGGAATTCTTCATACACTCAGCCGAAAGATCCACGTACAATGACTAAATCGGAACTCAAGGCATATAAGAAAACTGAGAAGATCAACGCAAAGTTCAAGAAAGACCTTGCTAAGAGAGGTTTCTGAGCATAAACTCAATAATTATTCCGTGCAATACGGATAACAGAAGCACCGCAGAACTGCTTGGACGGTTTTTGCGGTGCTGTCTTTAAAAATGAAACGAGGATACTATCTATGGCAAATAATGCAATTCTGGAGGAACTGAGAAGCAAACTCGGTGACAACAGTGAAGAAAACATCGCTTTCCTGAAAAAAGAAACAGAAAGATTTATCAAGGAAGGCAATACAGAGGGAATTGAAGCTGCCGGCACACTCATTCTTGAAAATATGCCGCAGTCTCAGAAAGACGAGATTGAAAGACTTACTCACGTTGACGGCGAACGCCTTGACAAGATGTTTGAGGAGATAAACAAGCTCGTTAACGATAAAAAAATAGTTGAGGCTAAACCGCTTGCGGAAAAGCTCTATAAAAAGATCATTACTGATTATCCGCAGACCGAAACGGAAATGTTTGTTTCTTTCAGAAATCCTTTCGAGGATAATCTCTACCAGTTAAGGGAAAAGCCTGAGAAAACTCTCAGACGCACTCCGTTCGACTTTGCTCAGTATATCACAATTTATGCTTATCTTCTCACAGAAACAGGTTCTCCGCTCGATGCTATCCCGATACTTGAAAAGGCTATTGAGTATAATCCTGTTGACTGCGGCCCGAGATTTGAACTTGCTGAGGTATACAAGGTGCTCGGCAATAAGCGTCAGCTTATGAATACCACAAGGGAAACTCTGAAAGTGTGCTCGTCGCCTGTTGCTATTGCAAGATGCTATGCTAATATGGGCTACATTCTTACTGATATGGGCGAATTTGATGATGCAGTGGCATTCTATACAGCAAGTGTGATGTATGCTCCTCATCCGATGATTCAGTATGAGCTTCAGGAAATAGCACAAAGAAAGGGCACTCCTATTGTACAGCCTGACAAGGAACATATAATCAGCGCAATGAAGAAATATGAGATGACTTTCGGCGTTGACAAAGACGTTCTGTCTGTTGCGGCACAGCTTTCTGTACATTATCTGCAAACAGAGGATATCCCGAATGCACTTAATGCACTGAAAATGACATATAATCTCACCCGTGACGAAAAAGTCAAGGAAATCATTCAGAAATATGAACCAATGGCTGAAAGAATGGCTAAGGCTCAGGCAGAAAATCAATAATGAAAATCTCAGGGACAGTTTCAGGCTGTCCCTTGTTTTTTTCTGAATTGTTTTCAAAATTAACTTTTGAGTGTTGCTGTTTGTTATCCGATAAATTAGCTAAATCTTGCTAATGTACCAAATATTGCTGAAATCGGCATTC
The DNA here is from genome assembly GCA_045641105.1 of Ruminococcus sp. Classification (GTDB taxonomy): domain Bacteria; phylum Bacillota; class Clostridia; order Oscillospirales; family Ruminococcaceae; genus Ruminococcus. Next base: position 6,754 of record JAZUGG010000009.1, read on the forward strand.
TCTGTTGACATTATTTGAAGATAATGCTATAATGAGTCTATAAAAAGAAAAATAGTGCCGTTCTGCAAATGCGCAGTCCGGTAAAAATAAAAACGGATGGCGGAAAAGGGTAAAATTACAGAATTGAGAGGTTGCACTATGAAAAATTTTGGAAGAAAAACGGCGGCAGGCGTTTTATGCTTTGCCATGCTCACAGGCACGTTATCAGCTCCCGTTCCGTCAGCTTTAGCCGCAGGCGGAGTACTTATCAATGAAGTCTGCACTAAAAATACTACTTATCAGGCTTCTGACGGCGGTTTCTACGACTGGGTAGAACTTTACAATACCACAGGAAGTTCTGTTGACCTCAGCGGCTGGGGACTTACCGATAAGGCTGATACTCCGTACAGATTTACTTTCCCGCAGGGGTCTTCAATTCCTGCAGGCGGCAGACTCGTTGTTTTCTGCGACGGTGATGCTGCTGCTTCAAATAATGCTGTAGCTCCGTTCGGACTTTCGGCTACAGGCGAGGAACTTACACTTACAGACAATAACGGCTCAACTGCCGATACTGCCGTTATTGATGCTCTTGCTACGGATATGTCATACAGCCGTTATCCTGACGGCAGCGGCGATTTCTTCGCAACAAGATGCACACCAAATTCGGCAAATGCTGCTCCAGAGGGAGAAAATGCAGTTAAACAGCCTGAATTCTCTGCTGAAAGCGGATTCTACAACAGCAGCTTCATGCTGACTATCTCCGCTGCACAGGGAACAAGGATATACTATACAACAGACGGCAGTAATCCTACTACTGCTTCAACAGAGTATACAGGTGCTATCTCTATCGAGGATATGACCAATACTCCGAATCGTCTCAGCATGAGAACTGATATCAGCACAGATAAGGTTGAAGCTCCTAATGAGGGCGTTGACAAGGCAGCTATTATCAGAGCAATCGCTGTTGACAGTCAGGGCAGAACAAGCTCTATTGCTACAAAAACTTATTTTGTAGGTACTACAGCATCATCATACTACCAGAATATGAAGGTAGTTTCACTTGTTACAGATCCCGATAACCTTTTTGACAACGAAAAGGGTATCTACGTTCTCGGTAATAAGTATCAGGGCGGCGGCATTGGCGGCTGGAATATGGGAGGCGATCCCGGACAGCAGGGCGGCTGGAACATGGGAGGCGATCCTGCACAGCAGGGCGGCTGGAACATGGGAGGCGATCCTGCACAACAGGGCGGCTGGAATATGGGTGGCATGAACAATATCCAGGTAAACGCTGATGAACCTGCACAACCCGGCGGTGCCGGAGGTTGGGGCGCAGGTGCAGGCGGCTGGGATTTCGGCGGCGGTGCAGGCGGCTTTGATTTTGGCGGCATGGGCGGTTTTGACTTCGGTGCTTTCGGTGGAATAGCTGCTGCAAACTATACCCAGAAGGGCAGAGAATGGGAACGTGAAGCTTCATTCGAGATGTTCGATAACGGACAGAGCGTTATCGCACAGAATGTCGGAATCCGTATCAAGGGTGCATATTCACGTTCATACGTTCAGAAGAGCTTCAACATTTATTCTCGTGCTGACTACGGCCCGACAAAGCTTGAATATGACTTCTTTGACGGTACAGCTACAAAGGCTAAGAACGGCAAAGCTATAAAGAAATTTGACGGCATTACTATCAGAAACGGCGGTAATGACTGCGGATATACATATTTCAGAGATACTATCACACAGAAACTCATCGATGACCGCAGTATCTGTCATCAGGCTATGAGTGAGTGCGTTCTCTTTATCGACGGTGAATTCTGGGGCGTTTACCAGATCTGCGAGCGTGAAAGCGATGACTATATCGATTCACACTACGGCATTGACAAGGATGATGTAGCTATCGTCAAGAACGGTCAGCTTGAAGAAGGTCTTGATTCAAATCTTCAGGAGTTCAATCAGGCACTTCAGCAGATCACAAATGCCGATATGTCAAATGATGCAAACTACAGCCTGTTCACAAATAATTTCGATGAACAGAGCTTCATTGATTACTTTGCAGCACAGATATACTGGGCTAACTCTGACTGGCCGCAGAATAACTATGCCGCATGGAAGGCTAATACAATAGATGCCGAGAATCCATATGCTGACGGCAAGTGGAGAATGTTCCTCTTTGATACCGAATCAGGTCAGGGACTCTATACAAGCGGCGCAAATGACGCTACTGTAAACACATTCCAGCGTATCCAGCGCAACTATGACAACCTCAGCAGAATGTTCACGAATCTCCTCAAAAATCCGACATTCCGTCAGAAGTTTGAGCTGACTATAATGGATCTTGCAAACTATAACTTTGATCCTTCAAAGACTACTGAGCTTATCAATTATTACTGGAATACATACAAGCAGCAGATGCTTGACACCTATGAGAGATTCTACTCACAGAGCAAGAGCGGTTCAAAGGGTGAGCAGACTCTTACAAATGAGTACAATAAGCTTATTGATTTCTATAAGGTAAGATGCAATACTGTAACTTCAACCATGAAGTCGGCACTCGGTCTTACGGGAAATCTTGCTACTATATCTGTAAACAGTGATCTGAACAGCGGTTATGTCGGCGTGAATACACTTGCTCTTGATGATGTTTCCTCATGGAGCGGTCAGTATTTCACAGATTATCCTGTTACTCTGACAGCAAATCCAAAGGAAGGCTGTTCGTTTGACCATTGGGAAGTATCGGGCGGTACAGTAAATGGTTCACTTACATCACCTGAGATATCAGTAACTCTCAGTGGCAATACTACTGTAAAGGCTGTTTACTCAAACGGCGGCACACCTTCCTATACACAGAAGAAGGGCGATTATAACGGCGACGGTCAGGTAAACAAATCAGATCTCAGTCTCCTTGAATCCTATCTTCTCGGCAAGAATGTAAGCATTCAGAAAGCAGATGTTGTTGAGGACGGCGTGACAGATATTTATGACCTTATCACATTAAGAAATCAGCTTTCATGATATAGTATTAAACGGACACTTTCGGGTGTCCGTTTTTTATAAAAAGAATTTATAAAAATGATAAACATATATAGCAAATGCATAAACTTCTATATATTATAATAGTATATAACGGAGATAAAAGATTTTTTTTCAGACATACAGTCAAAATGCATAAATTATAGTTAAGCGCATTGCACGTCTTAACAATTATATAAAAATTGCGGAAAAAATCATTCTTTAATGTTGCAATTCACAAACAGGTGTGGTATAATATTTGTATAAGTTCAACAATCTACAGCGATGGGACAACATTGCTGTAAATTGTGCTGTCTTGAAATTTGATATTTGTAGAATAATTAAAGTATATCTTTTTTAATATTACATCCAGTATATTTCTTGGTAAATATTGATAAAAATATACTGATTATTTATGTCAAAAAAACGATTGAAAAGTAACATATAAAATGTTATAATTGTTATATTAAGGCAGTATGCAACGATCATTTTTATGGAGGTGGTTTTTATGAAGACCTATACCTATATCGCCCAGGACGCAAGGCATAAGCAAAGCAAAGGCCAGATAGTTGCCGAAAACGAACAGGATTTCCTTAATAAGGCTAAGGAAAGAGGTTTGTTCCTCAAGGATTATACGGAAGGCGCTTCAGGAGACGCAAAATCAATCTACAAGTTTAACACCAAGGAACTGGCATTCTGTTGCCGACAACTCAGTGCCATGCTTACTTCAGGTCTTACGCTTGTAAAAGCAATCGATATCCTCACCAAAGAACAGGAAAACGAAAAAGCCCGTGGAATCTGGATGGATATCTATGAAAACGTACAGAAGGGTGAATCCTTCTCGTCAACACTTGAGATGCACGCAGGTTCTTTTCCTGACTTCCTTATCTCAATGGTAGGCGCAGGTGAGTCCAGTGGTTCTCTTGATGTTATCATGCAGAGAATGTCTGACCACTACACAAAGGAAAACAAACTGAAAAATACCGTTAAGGGTGCTATGGTTTATCCTATTATCCTTCTTGTCGTATGTATCGTTGTTGTTATCCTCCTCTTTACAAAGATCATGCCTACATTTATTGATATGTATGAGGATAAATCAAAGATGCCGGCACTCACCAAGATGATGCAGGCTATCAGTGACTTCCTTATCCATAAATGGTATATTCTCATTATTATAGTAGCAGCTCTTGTAGTAGGCATTACATATTCGCTGAAAATGCCGAATCTTCGTATCAAGATCGATCGAATGCTGATAAAGGGCCCGGTATGGGGACCTCTTGTAGTTAAGATTTATACAGGACGTTTCTCACGTACACTTTCAAACCTCTATTCAAGTGGTCTTCCAATGGTTGACTGTCTTAAAAGATCATCTGCCGTTCTCGGCAATTCTTATGTTGATGAGAAGTTTGAGGGCGTTATCGATGAAGTAAAACAGGGTGAATCTCTCTCAGCTGCGATTACAAGAACGGAAATTTTTGAACCAATGTTCTGTTCAGTAATTTATGTTGGTGAGGAATCTGGTGCTCTTGATACAATTCTTGAGAAAACATCAGAGTACTATGAGGATGAATCTGAGGCAGCTGTTCAGCGTCTGGTAGGTATTATTGAACCAGTGCTTCTTATTTTCATGGCTATTATTATCGGTCTCGTAGTATGCGGTATTTACCCGGCACTCTACGGTGCATTCGAAAATATCGAAAACGAATAAACGGAAAGGTGGAAAGAATAAATGCTTTCATTTGATATTACCGATAGAAACATACGAATTGTTAAAGGACAAGAGAGCAACGGCAAACTTAAGATCCATGCTGCTGTTACAGTAAACGTAGATGAGGGACTCATCGTTAACGGACACGTAAGAGACGTACCGTCAATTGCACAGCTCATCCATCAGATACTGATGCAGCGTAAGATGATGGCAAAAGAAGCTATCGTTTCAATTTCATCAAACCTGACGATCTTCAAGGAAATGACCGTTGTTAAATCAAAAGGTCAGGACCTTCAGAAAACTGTTAAGCTCCAGATGCAGTCGGAACTTAATCTCGATGATTCATACAGCGTTTCTTACATAGTTGTAGGTGATGCTGAGACAAACGGCGGAGAACCGGCATACAAAATTCTTGCAACAGCTTGTCCTTACGAGATCGTAAACAGCTACAGAGAAGTATTCAAGCTCCTTGCTATTCCGCTTAAATCCGTTATGATCGGATGCAACTGTATCACAAAGGTTCTTCTTGCTGATCAGAAGATCAAGTCAAAGATGCCTCTCCTTGCAGTTCAGATCGACAATAACTTCATTTCACTCAACCTTTATGAAAACGGACAGCTTTCATTCTCACGTTTCGCATCAATTGATGCTGCTGACTACGGTTATTCTGATGACTATGTATTTGAAGCAGTAAACGAGAATATTTTCCGTATGCTCCAGTTCCACAGAAGCCGAAATACAGGTGCTATCATTGAAAACGTGGTTTTCTACGGCGATACACATGAGTATGTAAGACTTACTGATGAACTTGAAAAACTTGATCTTAAAACAAGTCTTATCAATGTTCCGGCAATGATACATGGTCACGAAAATCTTGAATTCTCACTGTATGCAAATGCTATCGGTGCAATGTTCAAGAGAAATAAGGAAGTTGAGAAGATCAATCTTCTTGAAACTGACCTTGGAACAACAATAAAGAATAAGGTAAAAGATGACAGTGCAGGAAATGTTGCTATCGTGATCGCTCTTGCTGCTTCAATAGTAATCGGCGGCGGCGGATATCTTATTCAGGTATTAAGAAACAACAGTGTCTGCAATGATATTGAAGAAGTTGAGGAGTACATCAACAGTGAGGAAACTCAGGGTAAGCTGAGACAGCAGAAAAGACTTGTTGAACTTAGAAATACCGTTGAGGAATACTACGAAAAAATGAATAACTGCAGAGATGCATATGATTCACTTCCTGCTGTTGACGGAGAATCATATGAAATGCTTCAGACAATACTCTTTGACACTTCAAAGGGAATCATTGAAAGCGGCGTAGAAGGTGCTGAAGAAAGCAAGGAACCAAAAGACGGAGATTCACTTGATCCGCTTGATACAAAGAATTATCAGATTCTCAAGCCTGAATATGTCGATGGCAAATTGAGCTTTACAGTTCAGTGCCCGGCAGTAAGTGAGCAGTTTGCTCAGCAGATACCTGCTGATTATGCAGCTGCACTTACTAAGAAATGTGAAGGCAAGTATATGGCTGTTGCATACGGCGGATACGAAATTACGGATGTAGCAAGAAAAGACGATAAGGAAAAGAAGGATTCACTATTACGTTTTAAGATGGAAGTTAGCCTCTCAAGCGTAAAGAGCGCATATCATCCGGAACAGGAAGAATCAAGTGAGGAGGCTGAGGGCTAATGAAACTTAATTACAGAGATAAGATAATTCTTGCAGTTATTCTTGCACTTGCAATACTGCTTGGAAGTTACTTCGGACTTATTAAGAAAAAAACTCAGGAAATAAAGGATAATCAGGCAAAACTCGAAACACTTAACAATGAAAAGGATGAGATCGATCAGAAGATCAATATGATTCCTTCACTCAAAGATAAGATCACTGAGGTATACAATGAAACAAATGAGCTTACAAAGATTTTCGTTGATAAGGAAAAGATTGACGGAACAGATGAGCTCGATATGTATATGAGAAAGTATGCAGATGAAAACAAGATCAAGATACTTTCACTTGAAGTTAAAAATCCTGAAGTAAAGAGCTTTAAGTATTATTATCAGGAGACAAAGGATACTGATGAAAAGCTTCGTAAGGCAGCTGACCTTAATGGTGACCTTGAAGCAAATTATCAGGCACAGACAGCTGAAAGCAGCGCACTCAAAGCAAGAACTGTTGAGTCTGTTCTTGAAACTCAGTATGGTGTATCTCTGGAAGGTACAAAAGAACAGCTCTGGAACTACCTTGAAGCAATCAAGAACGTTAATGAAGCAATCAACATTAAGTCTGTAAGCATTTACGATTATTCATTTGGTGCGGATTCAGCAGAAGAAAACGGTGTTGACGTAGCTGCAAAGGCAGAAGCAATCAAGGCAGTAACAGATTCTGCTGATGAAATGACTGATGAAGAAATTCAGGCTGAACTTGAAAGAATCGAAGCACAGTTTGCAGCTGGCAGCGATGGAGAAGTAACAAATACTTCAAAGGTTCAGGTCGTAATTTCACTTTATTCAGTATATAATATGTCAGAACCAGATCTGGATTATATTCCGGCAAAGTAAAATCCGTCCTTCGTTCGCTATAGTTATGGAGAGAGTAATAACTTGAAAGGCGGTAAAGTAAAATGAAAAAAACGAGAAAAAACCTAAAAGGTACAGTTTTGTTCACAACTGTATCGGTAATGGCACTGCTCATTCTTTTCCTGATGGGTACACTTATGCTCGCTACGGCTTCAAACGGCCGTGCGCATAAGACGTATTCGTCATCACAGGCAAGTTATACAGCAAGAGCAGCTATCGATGGCTTCATAACAGCTATGGAGCGTCAGCCGGAAGTTGCAGTTGCTGTACAGCAGCTTGGTGAGGGTGGAGATCCGATTTACCCAACTGTAAAAATTGGTGAAGAAGGCTCACTCGGAAGAATTGTTCGTATCGACGAACACGGTGTTGAACATTTTGACGAGATCGTTGTCGAAAATACAGGAGAGAAAACCTATACATTTTTCGACGCAAAAACAAACGGCGTTTCTAAAGAAGCATGGCATGAAAGTGATCTTGTAAAGATTACTGCAAGTGCAAGAGTTGGCGGCGAAATTGAAACTGTTTCTGCTTATATCAACAAAGCCCCTGCAAACTATTCAGCATCAACTCCGGCCGGAACACAGGTTAAGGGACTTCAGGTTGTTGGTGGTTCATCAACACGTAATGGTGGAGATATCTTTGGTGGATATGGCGCTAATCTTTCTGATGATCCATCTCCGGAAGTTGCGCCAACGGATGCAAGAGCATTAAAAAAATATGTTTATGACAATGATGCTCATATTGAGTCAGCGCTGACATTTATAAATGCAAATTTTGTCAACGCTACTTCGACTTTTGAAATAATTGTTAAAAAGCCGGCTGATGGAGGAATTCCGTATTCAAAGACTGTAATAACCGGAAATATGTTTTTAAATAATAATAAGTTTATTACACTTGATTATCAGCCTGAATCATCATGGGATAATTCACAAATTCCTTATTGTTACGTTAATGGTGCTGTTTATATGGATTCTAAACCAGATGTGGTTAAAGATTTACATGCTGGTACTGCTGATGCAGGTGCGTTTAACTTTATATGTGGTACTTTTCAAACGAATCCTAATAATAGTTGCAATTTTGATTCAACAAATGTATATATGATGGATGAATATACATCTGTCGAACAATATGAGGTAGATACTAAAGGTGAACCAAAAACTGTTGTAAAGGGAGATAATCGCTGGGGTGGTCAAGTACAAGGTACGTTATCCAGCTGGTCAGCATCATTATTTGAAAAAACTGATATGTTTACTCAGATGACAAATGCAGGCAGTATATTCTGTAACGGAAGGCTTACAACAGGAGGCTTAACAGTTGCCGGTGATTTGAGAGTAAAGGGTGACCTTATTCTTGATGTAAATAGTCATGATACAATTGTATACGGCAATCTTTTTGTTGGTGGACATATCATACTTAATGGTACTAACCATAAGTTAGATGTAAAAGGCAACATTTATGTAAGTGATGAATTAGCTACAGCTACTGCTTCATCTGACCTAGTAGATTACGTGACGATGGATAATGTAGAAACCCTCACCACTGTAAATGATGTTACCAAATATGATACTCCTAATGAAGTAATCAAAATGGATGCTCCTAAATTCCGTGTTTATTTTATGAATTGGGACACAGATCTGCATACTGTTGATGGTGTAAAAGTTAATCCGTTAGGTGAAGAATATACAGAGGATATTACAGGAACTGTATATTATAAACTTAAGGATGATGTGACATACACAGATGAAATGGAAGCATTGATCGGAGATATGAATTTTGCACTTTCAGGTGAAGGTTCACCTGATGAACTTGCATTGAATCCTGACAGCGCGTTTGCTCAGATAAGAGGAAGCTTCGATTATTCAAACTATTATACTACTGAAACAGCTGAATTAGATGAAAATATCCAGTTCGGTGAAGATACAATTTACTTTGTAGGAAAGCCTCGAAATATAGGTACAGCTGAATCTCCCGTGTTTGTTCCAAGTGTTTCTGAAATTGCAGTAGCAGCAGAATACTGGTATTTTGCTGAAGCCGATGAAGCAAGAAAAATCATGACTCCTGAAGAGGCTGAAATTGCAAAAGAGGAATCGAGGGAAGAACCGGCATTCACAGGAAAATACACAGTCAAACATATTGAAACAGGCGAAGTTATGACCACAGAATGTGAATCACCTGTATCATACTGGTTCAAAGTTAATGATGAATATCAGTGGACAGATGATGAGGCGAAGATACCTCGTAAGATTACTAAAGTAGATGGATATTTACCTTTATCAAGCGTTGGATTTACAGTTGATGATATTTATCCGCCAACCATGACTCGTGAAGTAATTTATGGAGTACAGAAAGATGGTTTCACTGAAGATGGAGAACCAGGTACGGTTCAGGAATCAACCGATCCGGAACATCAGTTTATAACTAATATATTAGATGCAAGAGAAGAACTTGGTCTTGACAGATCATCTGGTTTGCCTGATTTAAGTTCATATCCTGACAGTGCAAAACTTGATAAGATGATCGATGAAGCCAAATCAAAGGTTACAGGAGATTATAAATATCATGCCGGTCAGAAGATAACTAAGGCTTATTGTGAAATTACAACTGTTGGTCAGAATTCAAAAATTGTAATTGAGACACCAGCGGATGTCGGAGATGTAACAATTCTTTTAGATGGAACTACTTTAGATAATTCATCTATAACATTTAAGCCTGCAAATCCTGACCAGAAACTGAATATTATCCTTAAAGGAACTGTTAAACTTAATAATTCATTTATTACTCCTGTTAATTTAAAAGAACCAGTTGAATATACTGATGATTATGGAATGAATTATTTCGGTTATGTAGGTTCTACTTTGCAATTTGATAACCGGAACTATGTTGTTGGTTCATTCAGGACACCATATACTACGCTGAAAGCAACACAAACTGGTTCAAAGAATATGCAGTATATTTCTGAAACCGGCACAGTTAAAAATTTAGCGCCTAATATTATTGGAAATGCTATCTTTGCAGATATCGATACAGGTGATAACTTCTGTCTGTATTATACAAAGGCAGGAATGAGTGGTTCTTCAGGAGGCGTTGGTTCTGCAACAGTACACACAGACTGCGGTGATTTCATTGTCGGCTATTATGGTGCATCATAAAGGAGGTTGTACATTATGAAAAAGAATTTAAAAGGTATGACACTTTATGAGATGATTATCTCAATTGCAATTTTTGCCATTATGGCAGGTGTTCTTATTGGTGTAGGTGCTCACATTGATAATACAACAAGAGCAACTAACAATCTTAAGAAGAAAATTGCAACTGAATCACCGTATGCGGCAAACAAGATAACTGAAAACTTTTCAACTCATACACCTTTGCCGAAAGACAAGATCAATGTAGTTGTAAAAGTTGATCAGCCTGATGTTATGCCGGATGAATTACACATAAAGAATAAGGAAACAGGAGCTGATGAGGTATATACCTGCGATTATCCGAAAGAAGTAATCATGGAGGCTTATAAGTATAAGACTGAGTCAGTTTACACAGGTTCTGAAAGTGTTACGGTTGATCCGAATTCGCCAAATGCAAATTTGAATCTTGAATTTGTTTCGATCGTTCCGGCAGGTTCAACACCTGAAGCACCACCTGCAGGTCCTGCAACACCTCCTACACCGCCAACACCGGCAACACCTTGAGAAGGAGGGGAATTGACATGAAAATGGTTAAAAAAGGCTTCACGCTTTTAGAACTTGTTTGTGTTATGGCAATTATGGGATTTTTATTCCTTGCCATTCTTTCAATGACAACTCCTTCCCAGAAAATCCATAGAAAAACAGCTGTAAGTGAGAATACCTATGCTATGGCTGATAACGTTCAGCAGTATGTTCAGAGAACACTGGATTATGCTGATGCTGCATGGGTATTCACTGACGCAGATTTTGGTGCAGAAGGTGGAGCGTATCCAAGTAATATTACTGACTTTGTTGCAGCATTCAAAGACTGTTATTACAAGAATGTTGTTATTGGTGAAAATGGAACCGGCGGCATTCAGGGCAAGTTTGCAAAGGGAAAGATCCACATTCTCAAACTGATGAACAAAGGCGATGATGCAGGTCAGATTCGTCACATAGAAGTAGATTTTACATCAAATGAGTCAATCTCAGGTGTAATAGATGAAAATACAGACGGCGAATTAGTTCTTAACCCTGCATACTTTGCTGGCGATAATGAGAGATTCCATATCACTTATGCAATGAATCCAAGTGAACTGCAGGCTCTTGGTGAAGTGAACAGAAATGCTGATGCTTTTATGGCTTTAAAATCAGAAATGGATGGAGAAGCAGTAAGAAAATCTGTTGTCGGACAGTCGCTTTCTATTGTTGTTAACCAGGGTACAAATTCCTCGGTTGATGAAAGCGGAGTAACATATACAAGATTTGAAGGCCCTGCTGTTATTACAATCGCTAATATTCCGTTTTCAAATATTGCCGCAAAGATGAGTATGTCATCTGAAGGTGATAAGATGTATGCTTCAGGATGTTCACGCCGTCCTGTACAGGCAGACGGATCAAACGATACATACTTACAGGGTACTACGGGAATGCCTGCCGAAATTGATTATGATATTCCAGATTTCTTTAAAGACGAGAATAAAACAGGTTCAATTCCTAATGCGTTCTGTAACTTAACTACACAAAAGGTAAGTACTCAAAATGATATTTACTATGTTTACGCTTATGCAAGTGATCTGACGATCGACTAAAAATAAAAAAACAGGCAGCAGTGAAATGCTGCTGCCTGTAATTTATTTTGTCTTTTACTCAGTTGCCAAGAAGCTGAGATACCAATCAGCTATATTGTTTCCCCACAGAAGTGCTGCTGCAATTCCTATTGCAAGAAATGGTCCGAAAGGGAATTTAGAATCCTTTTTAATTGCTTTGATTATGCTTCCGCCAATTGCTGCGGAAAATATACCAATTAATGTTGAAACGATAACAGCCTGTGTTCCGAGCACCGCTCCCGCTGCGATCATAAGGAATGAATCACCTTGTTCAATTGCACGGAAGTCTTCGCCGAATTTCTTTTTTATGAAAGGTCTGCTTATCTCACCTATCAGAAAGAAAGGAACGCTGATGATAAGTGCACCGATGATTCTGCTTTTTAAAGTAACTTCATCAGTGAATATCTGAAGCGGCACTGCTAATAGCCCGATAATCAGAACGATTATCATGTTTATCTCCATTGTGTCCCAGTCCATAAATGCGACAACAACAAGAAGTGACATGAGAAGGCAGGTTATTATGGATTTAACATTTATATCCAAAACCAAAAAGGTAAGAATATAGAGAAGTCCATTGAGTGATTCAACAATCGGATACCTTGGTGATATCTTTTCACCGCAGCTGTGACATTTGCCTCTGAGCATCAGCCAGCTGAAAACAGGTATCAGATCAATTACTCTGATTTTTGCGCCGCAGGTCATGCAGTGCGATGAACGTTTTATCAACGATTCGCCTTTTGGAATTCTGAGAATGACAACGTTCAGAAAGCTTCCTATTGATATGCCGAAAAGAAAAACTATGGTGTAAAACATGATTTTGAATGGCAGCTCAGTATATTCACTGTGCAGCATATTTTCAAATCCTAACATGATTTTACCCTCCTTTATTAATAATGTATCATAATCTTATTATAACATAAATTATGGAAAATTCAAGTAAAAATTTAGAATATTATACATAATTTCTTATAATGTGTAGTATTCGGAAATAAAAGCGGAGGTTTGTTATGAGAAATGAGAGAATCGGTGACTACTTAGTCAATCAGGGACTTATCACAAGCGATCAGCTCCATCAGGTCCTTGAAGCCCAGAAGGAATCCAATGGTGCAAAGAGGTTTGGCGATGTAGTCGTTGAACTTGGATTTATGTCTGAGATCAACTTCACAAAGGCACTTGCAGGAAACCTGAGAGTTCAGTATGTCGATCTTGATAATATTGAGATCAATACAGAAGCTGTACAGCTTGTACCTGAAACTCTTGCAAGAAAGCATACTGTAATTGCTATCAATGTACAGGGTAAGCGACTCACTGTTGCTACAAATGATCCTGTAAACTTTATCGTACTTGAAGATATCAAGGTATCAACAGGTATGGATACTGTTCCGGTCCTTGCAACTACATCTTCAATCAACAAGCAGATAGGTAAATGCTATTCAATGCAGAATGTTGACAGTGTTCTTGAAGGCGTTACTGCTATGGCAACTGACCTCGGTGGTTCCATTGAAGATCAGGAGTCTAACGACCGTGTAGAGAGTGCTCCTATTGTTAAGCTTGCTACTACTATCGTTGAAAACTCCTTCAGAGCAGACGCAACCGATATTCATATCGAACCATTTGATAAGTATACAAGAATTCGTATCCGTGTTAACGGCGACCTTGTTGAACTTATGAATGTTACAAGTGCAGTTCACAGTGCTCTTACAACACGTTTCAAACTTATCAGCGGCATGAACATCGCTGAAAAGCGTATCCCTCAGGACGGTCGTTTCACACAGGTCGTTGACGGCTGTACTCTTGATGTCCGTGTATCCTCACTCCCTATGGTAAACGGCGAAAAAATCGTTATCAGAATTCTGTCCACAGGTCAGATCGCACTTCGTAAGATCACAGACCTGGGTATGTCAGATTACAACTACAACCTTTTCGAGTCAATGCTTCGTGTTCCTCACGGCGTTATCCTCGTTACAGGTCCTACCGGTTCAGGTAAAACAACAACTCTTTACGCTGCTCTTGGTGAGATCGCTAAGCCGAACGTAAACGTAGTTACAGTTGAGGACCCGGTCGAAAAAGCTATCGATGGTATTAACCAGTGTCAGGTTAACCAGAAGGCAGGCATGACATTTGCCGCTGCCCTCCGTTCTATCCTCCGTCAGGACCCTGACGTAGTAATGATCGGTGAGATGCGTGATACCGAAACAGCAGATATCGGTATCCGTGCCGCTATCACAGGTCACTTGGTTCTTTCAACCCTCCATACCAACGACGCTGCTTCAACAGTTGTCCGTCTTGTTGATATGGGCGTTGCTCCATACATGGTTGCAACATCACTTATCGGTGTTATTGCTCAGCGTCTTGTTAAGGTACTTTGTCCGACCTGCAAGAAGCCGAGATTGTCAACTCAGGAAGAAAATGAACTCATGGGTATCCCGAATTCAATTCAGATCTATGAACCGGGCGGATGTCAGGAGTGTAACAATACAGGTTACAGAGGAAGAACCGCTATCCACGAGATCATCCACTGTACATCAAAGGTTTCCACTATTATTGCAGCTAACGGCGGCAAGGAGGAAATTGAAAAGGCTGCCAGAGAACAGGGTACAAAGCTTCTTCGTGATAACGCTTCTGAACTTGTTCAGGCTGGTCAGACTTCAATTGACGAACTTGTAAGAGCTACATACACAGTATAAGGCTTGCGATAATTTTTAGGAGGAAATAATAATGGGAATAATCAATATACATAAGATTCTTGATGAAGTCAGAGTACTTGGCTGTTCTGACCTTCATTTCACAGACAGAATTGCTCCGGTTGTACGTCTTAACGGTAACCTGAGAACAATGCGTACCCAGTATCCTGAAATGGATGCTGAGGAAATAATGGAAATTGCCCGTCAGATGACTAACGAGCATCAGCAGACATCTATCAACAAGGGTATTGATACCGACTTCTCTTTCACAACAAAGAGCAACTACCGTCACCGTGTAAACGTATACTTCCAGAAGGGTAAGCCTGCAATCGCTATCCGTCTTCTGAGAAACGATATCCCTACACTTGATGACCTCGGACTTCCAAGCATTCTTGCTGAATTTGCAATGCGTCCAAGAGGACTTGTACTTGTAACCGGCCCTACCGGTTCAGGTAAATCTACAACTCTTGCAGGTATGATAGACCATGTTAACCTGAACAAGAGCGCACATATCATCACAATCGAAGATCCTATCGAGTATGTACACGAGCATAAGCGCTGTATGGTAAACCAGAGAGAAATCGGCGCAGACGTTCAGAGCTTCTCACTCGCACTCAGAGCTGCCCTCCGTGAGGACCCTGATGTAATCCTCGTAGGAGAAATGCGTGACTTTGAGACAATTCAGGCTGCTGTAACTGCCGCTGAAACAGGTCACCTTGTAATGTCAACACTTCATACAACATCTGCCGCAGATACTATCAACCGTATCATCGACGTTTATCCTGAACATCAGCAGCAGCAGATCCGTACACAGCTTGCAAACAACCTCGTAGGCGTTATTTCTCAGACGCTTATTCCTAAGAAAGACGGTACAGGACGTATTGCGGCAATGGAAATTCTCCGTGTAACAGATGCCGTTGCAGCCCAGATTCGTGATAACAAGATTCACCTTATCCAGTCAACTATCCAGACAGGTAAGGCAGAGGGCATGATGTGTCTTGACTATGAGCTTGCACGTTTCGTAAGAAACAATGTTATTGCAGAAGTTGACGCTCTTGAAAAGTGTCAGGACAAGACAGAATTCTACCGTTACCTCACACAGCTTGGCGGTGCTCCCGGCGGCGGAATTATGTAAGAAAGCAAAACTTAACAGAAGTTATGAGCCGTTCAGAAATGAGCGGCTCTTTTCAATATAACTGAACGGCGAAGCCGCATACACCGGAAGCAACAATAAAATTTGTAGGGGAGCACGCTCTCGTGCTGCCTCTTACCTTCATGGAATGTTATACGGACTGTCCGCATTAGTGCCCTCGGCTTGACCGACAAAAAAACTATCGATATTTTATTGAAGTATTAATAAGATAAGAGTAAATTATGAACATCACGTCTTAAAAATGAACTAATTATGAAGAAGATATTAATGAAAAGGTGCAAATTATGAACGTCTTAATAATTTCGTTCATAATTCAAGGGCAAAAATTCAAAAATCAGCGTCAAAAACAGGTGGAAAATGGTATACAAATGGTATAAAACAAATAAAAAATTACAAAACTGTATCGAGACTGATAAAAATATCACAAAAATATATGCAATATGCACAATATGAAAATCTATAAATGCCTATTCACCGTTTTTGAATAAAAAGTGGCTTGAAAATGGATTTTTTTTTAGAAAACTGTTGACATTTTATGAATAAAGTGTTATACTATAATCACAGGGAAGGGAAAGGGAGTTAAGAAAAACCCAAACCCGTAAACGAGTGAGGCAAAGAACTCACACCAAATTATATTATATTTTTTAAAGGAGGTTTTCATTATGAAAACAACAAAGAAAGGTTTTACACTTATTGAGCTCATCGTTGTTATCGCAATCATCGGTGTTCTCGCAATGATCCTCGTTCCATCAATGCTCGGTTATGTTAGAAAGTCAAAGGTTTCTTCAGCTAACTCTGCTGCTGCAACAGTTCAGAAGGCTATGAATACTTCACTTATCGAACTTGATGAAGAAGGCAATCTCGGCGATTATGCTAAGAACGAAGATACGACAGTTGCTAAGGGCGATGAGACTGACGCGCTTAAGACAAAGCTCATGCAGTACCTTGATGATTATTCAAAGACATCATTTGATTTCCAGGCTAACGTAATCGGTGGTATTTGCTCAGCAGTTGCTGCTACTCCTGACGGTGTATATTGTGGTACATATCCAGCTGGTATCGTTACAGCTGATAATGTTAAGGAAAATTACACAGCAGATAAAATTGCTGATGCGCTTAAGGATGCTGTTGCCAAGGTTGCTGCTAACAAGGAAGGTACAGGTACAGCTACGAAATAAAAGTCTTCTACGTCTTAATCTGAAAATTAAAAATAAAGCTCCTCTTTGTAGGAGCTTTATTTTATAAAAAGAAAAAGAGAAACGATTTATTAAGGTGCATCTAAGGTTATTATAGTAATTATGCATAAGTATATACATAAAAGTTTGTAATATAAAACGCAAGTTGATATTGACAAACAGAGAATAATTTGATATAATGACATTGAACAAGTTATTCGGAGGTGCTTTGTCATGAATAAGAAAAACAAAAAAGGTTTCTCGCTCATCGAGCTTATTGTTGTTCTTGCAATTATCGGCGTTCTTACCATGATAATTGTAATGGCGTGGAACCAGTATATATATCAGTCAAAAATCAAAACCGCAAATTCAAGCGCAAAGGTTATCTTCAATGCGGCTCAGTCTGAATGCATAAAACAGGAAAGTATTGAGCGTTTGCAGAAACCTGATGATAGATATATCGGTGACGGCAATTTCTTCTTCTATTGGGACGGCAGTTCTGCATCCAGCGGAGATGACGAAACTGCATTATCAAACCACGGAAAAGATGATGCCTTTGCAAGAGTTATTAACAAAATAGCTGATGACGGCGTATACAAAATTTTCATCAGTGATTACACTGTTCAGAGTGTAGTTTATTCTCCTGATTCTGTAAGCAGATATATGGGAGCATACCCGACTAAAACAGAAGAAATAGTGAATGTTGCTACACCAAAGCCGGCTCATGTTACAATGAGTGATTATATCTTAGGCGCAACACCATGACGATTTAAGCAGCTGCAATTATTGCGGCTGCTTTTTTTAACATTTCAAGTTGATGCATCAATTTTTAGTGTTGATTTGTAGGAAAACAGTTGAAAAGTAATAAACCGATGCTGAAAAAAAGCGTCGGTTTATTTGTTTATATGTGTTATTGTACAGAAAAGATGATTCAATATTGCTTAAAGTAGGAAATATAACAAGAGAAATGTGGAAGTTTGCTGTTCACAGTCGATTTTCAACACATAGTTGAAGATAATGTTGAAAAACTTGTGGTTGACATATAAAGACAACTGTGCTATAATAAATAAATCGTCACGGGGCGAGCGAAAAAACGATAAGACTGCCGAGGCAGCACGGAGTAGCTTGATGAGTGAAGACGATATCACGAAAAGAATTTAAAAAAATTCAAAAAAGCACTTGACAAAGCAAAGCAAAAGTGATATAATGGAAAAGCTGCTGTAAGGCAGATGAGAGATATCACGAAAGCGACTTTGAAAAAAAGTTAAAAAAAGGGCTTGACAAAATCGAGTGAAAGTGATATAATGAAAAAGCTTGCGGCGGAAGCCGAGAGCGGATCACGAAAAAGTTTCTTGAAAAAAGTTT
>JAZUGG010000010.1:0-4780 GCA_045641105.1 Ruminococcus sp.
GCGCTTCAGCATATTAAAATCTCCTTATCATATATTTTTACGTATTTTCAGCTTCAGCAGAATAAAATTCAGGGCGATATGCGTGAATGCACCAAGAATTATATACTGAATATACTGAGCAAATGTAATATGTGTAAACATCGCAAGTACCAGAACTACGCCGAGAAGCGAATCGATCTGATCTATCAGGAAAAAGACCGCACCTTTTATACCTCCTGCCGTTTTGCCTGACGGTATGTCTATACGCCGCTTTATGAAGCTGTTCGGCAGTTCGCAAAGAACATATGCAAGCCCGAACAAGGTACCTGCAATTGCATTGAAAATCGGCGAATTACCGTGATTTCTGTACAGCTCATTTGTTTCTCCGAGCGGGATTATGCACTCTGAAAGCAGTCCCCACACAAGCTGTGAAAGGCAGGCGGCTAATATCATTCCGAAAAATCCCGCCCATGTCTTGTTATCCCCGAAGATACGCTTTTTATCGGAAAACAGTTTGCCTCCGTCTATCGGGGCATTATGCGATCTATACAGAGCGGATTTTGTGAACAGCATATTTGCCGCTCCTGCAATAACAACGGGCATCAGTGTTGCGTACATTACAAGTATCCTCATATCAGCACCTCCGCAAGTTTAGGAATAAGTATTACGCCCTGAGATATGAAAAATGCGGCGGAAATTATCAGTACAGCGGCGGCTGCCGTGTCCTTGATGAATTTGTTGTCTGCCGATATTTCGGGAAATTTCGTATCAAGCAGACGTTCAAGGGCAGTGTTGAGATACTCTGCGGAAAATGCGCCGCATACAAGCGAAAACCCTATCAGTATTTCAGCCGCTGACGAATGCATGAGCAGATTGGCAACAAGAAAAAATGCCGCTATTACGGTGTATTCCTTGAAATTGCGTTCTTCATTCCATGCCGCTTTCATTCCCTGAAATGCACATCTTGCGCTTTGAAAAATATTTTTATTTTTCATGCTATCACTCCTTTTCCCGACGTTGTATACAGTATACTGCATTTCTGCTCATTAGTAAATGTAACAACTGTAACTATTTATAGTGACAAATGTCATTATCTGGTGATTCCGCAGTATTGTTTGACTTTTGACAGTATAACTGATATAATATTAAAAGAGGAGTGGTTATATGCATGAAGGCTTTAGCAAAGATGAAATAAATGTATTGATGATAATGTGCGGCTGTCTGATAATCTATGCATTACTTGATGGATTCGGCTTGCACAGTAACAGATATTTCAGTCTTGCAGGCATTATTATCCTGATGCTTTTCATCGCATATATGTGCTTCAACAGATTTATAAAACTGCTGATTTTCAGTAAAAAAGGCGGCTTCTATGATTCAACCGCCGTGGTCAAAGATATAGAGTATGAAAAAAGCATCGTAAAACGAGTTGAATATTATATAATTGAGTATACCGATGAAAAATATAAAGTACATGAAGAAAAAATATACAGATATGCCTCTGTAAAAGACTGGGACATCGGGAAGAAATTAAAGATAAAAATCAATAAAACAAAACCTGATAAAATTATCATTGCAGGCAGTGATTTCGCTGTATCTCTTATCTGGCTGATATCCGGAATTATTGCAGAGATCATACTTGCCGTACTTATCGTATTTATCAATAACCATTGATTGTGAAAAAATGGAGGAATTATGAATTTATCGTTTACAGTTACACAAAGTGAATTATCAGATCTGCTTCTGAATCTTTCTCCGATAAGACCTGTTTTCATATGGGGCGCACCGGGAATAGGCAAATCTTCACTTGTTCAGAAGTTTGCAGATGATGTTGGCATGGAATGTGTTTCACTTCTCGGAAGTCAGCTTGCGCCGGAGGATATTATCGGTATCCCTCAGATAAAGGGCGAAACTTCGGAGTTTATGCCGCCTAAGATGATTGCAAGGAAAGAGCCGTATGTCCTTTTCCTTGACGAACTGAATGCCTGTACTCAGGAAGTACAGAAGGCATTCTACAGCCTTATCCTCGAAAAGAGAATCGGTGAATATCATCTTCCGAAGGGCAGTGTGGTAATTGGCGCAGGAAACCGTTCACAGGACGGCGCTATTGTTAAAACAATGTCAACAGCGCTGATAAACCGTATGTTCCATGTACAGCTTGTTGCAGATCCTCAGCAGTGGCTGAACTGGGCATATGAAAACGAACTTCATCCGTGGGTAATTGACTACATAACACAGCGTCCCGATCATCTCTTTTCAGAACCGCCGAAAACAGAAGAACCCTATTCTACGCCACGTTCATGGCATATGCTCAGCGATGCGCTTAAAGAATACGGTGCAGGCGAAAAGGAAGTCCCCGAAAAGATACTGAAAGTGCTTGCATTCGGTTCTGTTTCGTCAAACCATGCGGGATTGTTCCTTGCATTCGCAAAAAGCCTCAGCAACAAGAATCTGCTCAGTCAGATAATAAAGGGCGATGCAAAGTGGCCCTCAGAGCCGGAAAACAGGGATGTTCTTTATTTTGTCGCCCAGAGTTTCCGTGCAAAGCTTCTTATGGAGCTTCCACCGGATAAGCAGAAGATCGATAAGAATACACAGTTCTTCATACATCGTTCAAAGGCGCTGATAAAGGATCTGTCTCATATCAATATCGAACTTGCACAGATGATAGTTTCGTCAGACGACGGAAAAGTTCTGCCTGAATGGTTCATGGTGGAAATAGTCCGTGATCTGCCACGTCTTATTAAAAATGATAAATAAGCTATGGGAAAGAATAACGAAAATAAAAAGATATCACGAAACGAACAGCAGCTTAGCGACGGTCTCAAACTGACAGGTCAGCATCCGCTTTTCGGAAAAGTCAACGTTTCAATAGAAGTTGTTCCGCAAAGCAGACTTGGAAAAAGGGTACCTGCAAAAGTTTCGTCATCAGGAAGGATATATCTCAATAAGGACTGTGACTATTCGCCAAAGCAATGGGCATATATCATCGCTCACTGTATGCTGCATCTGTGTTTCGGGCATTTTGATGCGGATAAGATGCCGGGGTATTATCAGAAAATATCGGAAAAAGAAAAGGTATGGGTCAATGACTATATCCCTGAAATATGGAATATGGCTTGTGATATCTATATCTGCCGTTTTCTTGCTGACGTGAAATTCGGAATGCCATATTTTTTTGAATCTCAGCTTGCGGAGTATGGCTCATGTTCAAGCGAGATAAAAATATATGAGCAGCTTATTATGAAAAATGTTTCAGCAGACAGAAACGCATTCGGTACTGCCGGTACATATCCTGATATGATAGGCACTGATAAACCGCTGAAATATAATGATTACTATGGCAAACAATATGGCAATGAATATGCCTCGGAGTTTGCATATGCTCTTGCAAATTCGGTGCGTAAAGTTATCGATGAGGCAGGCGGTCTGATATCTGATGACCAGACAAATAAATCACTCATGCAGCTTGCTGCGGACTGGTTTGTCAATCATTATCCTCTGCTTGGCGGAATTGCCATGGGTTTCAAGCTTATTGATACAAAAAGCCGTTATGATCTGGAAGATATCTCAATAGCCGCCATAAACGTTGTTGACGGCGAAATATATGTTAATCCTGCGGCTTGTCTGTCGCTTGAGGAATGGAAATTCGTTCTGGCGCATGAGTACCTTCACGCAGGTCTCCAGCATCATGCAAGACGAAACGGGCGTGATGCGTATCTCTGGAATATTGCTTGTGACTATGTAATAAACAGTTGGCTGAATGAGATGCAGATCGGTGAAATGCCGAAGGGCGGTCTGATGTATGACGAAACGCTTAAAAATCTGTCTGCCGAGGAAATTTACGACATAGTCATCGATAAACTGCGCAAAAATTCAAAAACAGAAACATTCCGTGGCTATGGAAAGGGAGATATCATAGACAAAGGCTGGTCACCTGAACTGGATAAGGCGGCATCGCTTGATGATTTCTGCAAAAGCGCACTCAGAAGCGGTCTGGAATATCATACTTCAAACTGCAGAGGATTCATTCCGGCAGGACTTATCGAGGAGATAAAAGCACTTTCCATGCCGCCTGTGCCGTGGGATGTTGAACTTGCAAAATGGTTCGATGCCCTGTTTGCCCCCCTCGAAAAGCATCGCAGTTATGCAAGACCGAACAGACGGCAGAGCAGTACTCCCGATATTCCTCGTCCGAGTTGGATAAAGAATGGTATCTCTGACAACAGCCGTACATATGGCGTTATTATTGATACGTCAGGTTCAATGTCTCCGACACTTATTGGCAAGGCGCTTGGTGCGGCGGCAAGCTATTCCGTAGCCCATGATGTGACTGCGGTAAGAGTAGTTTTCTGTGACGCTGATGCGTATGATATGGGATACTGTTCGCCTGAAAATATCGCAGACCGTGTTATGGTAAAGGGCAGGGGAGGCACACAGCTTCAGCCTGCCGTTGACTTGCTTGAAAAGGCACAGGATTTCCCGAAAGACGGCCCGATACTGATAATCACCGATGCAGATATAGAATATGACCTCATAGTTCATCGTGAACACGCTTTTCTTATCCCCGAAGGAAAACGATTGCCATTCCGCCCAAAAGGAAAGGTATTCAATTTTATGTAATATGGTAAAATCAGGCAGTGCCGTAACAGCGATACTCATATAGAAACTTTATGCTTATTATTGAGGGAAACCCTTTTGAAAAAGGGTTCTCCCTCAAACTCCCTTCCTAAAACTTTTGGGTGTTTTAGCGTATCTTATACAGGACATATGTCCTGTATAAGATACGCCATAATACTGA
>JAZUGG010000011.1:0-10340 GCA_045641105.1 Ruminococcus sp.
AAAAGGCGGCGCTGATATAGCAGTATAATCCCAACTACTATATTTAAGACCTATACAGCGGGCTATAAAACAGAACAGGCAGATATCTCACATTTTAGAGGTATCTGCCTGTTTGACTATGTTAGGCTGATGTTCTGTCAAGGTTGCCGACTAATATTTTTGGGACTGCCTGGACAGTATTTTTTATACCTTTCTTGCTTTGAAAATATATTAACGTTCCAACGGCAAAGAAACAAAAAAAGTATTGATATTATTTTTACTTTCAGCCCAGATTTTTCCCTTATGCTTCTGAACAATGGAGTCGGCGATTGAAAGCCCAAGTCCATAGCTTTCACCGCCGTTCCGTGATTTATCAATACGGTAAAAACGCTTGAAGATATTTTTGCAGTCAGTCTTTGAAAGTGTCTCGCCTTTGCCTGATACCGAAAGCAGACAGCAGTCTCCGTTTCCGGCAAGCTTTACGCTTACTCTGCTGTCAGCAAAGGAATATTTCAAGGCATTGTCAAGAAGAATATCGGCAACCTGTTTAAGCTGAACAGTATCGCCGTTCACTGAAATACCGTTGCTGATAACAGTTTCAAGTTCAACATTACGCTCATAGAACAGCGGCTCAAACGGAAGAATGCAGTCTGAAACAAGCTTGCTCATATCAACAGAAACAAATTCACTTTTGGAAATACCACCGTCCATTCTTGCAAGGTCAAGAAGATTTTCGACAAGTCCACGCATTCGCTTTGACATAGAAAGAATATTCTTGTCAAATTCTTTTTTCTGAGTCTCTGAATATACATCATCGCCGAGCATTTCAGCATTTGTGATGATAACAGTCAGCGGAGTTTTAAGCTCGTGTGAAGCATCAGCGATGAACTGTTTCTGCTCGTTCCAAGTTTTTTCGACCGGCTTTGTCATCCATTCTGCAAGAAGAATGCTTATTGCGAAAAAAATGATATATGCTATAATTCCGATAATAAGCGTATTCTGAGCAAATTCATTCAGCATGGCTTTTTCGTTTGACATATCAGCAAATACGATATTATATGATCTCGGCGTTTTTGTTTTGCAAAATCTCAGATCATAGTCTTTTAGCACTCCGATCTGTTCTTCGTCAGCTTCGGCAAGTTCAAGCAGTTTTTTCAGTAACTCCTTATCTGACAGATCATAAAATTCTCCGCCGAATGCAGAAATTTCGTTATCTTTGTTTACGGCTATGGTAAAGAACGGCATGAGCATTTTTGTATCATTTTTATCATGCGGCGGAATTGGTGCAGGCTTTCCTCTTTCAAGCGGCATCGTCTGCATCATCTGAATGCTCTCACGTTCGATATTCCGCTGTGTCAGGTGCATGATACAGGCAAAGACCAATGCGAAAATAGCAGTAACGATAGTCATGATAACAATGACAAATTTTATCTTCAGTTTTTTCAGCATAGCATTTCACTCTCCAGATGATATCCGAGTCTGCGTACTGCAATAATATTCACATCAGAATTTATGCTTGCAAGTTTTTTCCTCAGAAAGCCGATATATACTTCAACGTTATTTTCTACGGCATTTGAGTCATATCCCCATACTTTTGTAAGCAGAGTTTCCTTTGAGACATGATTTTTCCCTGCGATCATAAGCAGCCGCATTATCTCAAATTCCTTTGCCGAAAGACGTATGTTTTTTTCTTCGCATACTATCGATGCTGACTCCATATCAAGCCTTGTATTGCCGAAAACAAGCTCGTTTACCTGATTACCTTGACGGCGCAGCAGAGCGTTCACACAGGCAAGCAGTTCCCTTGAAGCAAAAGGCTTTGTGAGATAATAGTCCGCACCTGAATTGAGTCCTGCAACTTTATCATCAATGTCAGATTTTGCCGTAAGCATAAGTATCGGGACTGTACAATGTTTGCTTCTCACGCTTTTAGCTACGGAATAACCGTCCTTTTCGGGCATCATAACGTCAAGTATCACAAGATCATATATATTTGTCATGATATATTCCTCACCGTCTGCACCGTTATAGACTGTATCGGCTTCATAACCTTTTGCAGTGAGCATAAGTTTCAGCGAGTCAGCGAGCAGTTTTTCATCTTCAACTATAAGTATTTTCATATTAATTCCCCCTTATACTATTATATTACATGATTTTGCTGAATTCAAGCTGAAAAATCAGTTTGTGTAAATATTTTATTTGATTATCACCTGTCTTTCACCTAACAGGTGATTTTTTCAGTTTCAATTCAGTGTAAAATGATATAATTAAGATGATGAAAAGAGGTGATAGCATGAAACTCAGACACGAAGTCAAGCACGAAATAAATCTTTCGGATATGATTACCATTCGTCAGCGGCTTAAAGCAGTCGCATATCCGGATACACACGCAATTGACGGAAAATATTTCATAAGAAGCCTGTATTTCGATAATCCTGATGACAAGGCTCTGCGTGACAATATCAATGGCCTCAGCAGACGTGAAAAATTCCGCATACGCTTTTATAACGGTGATACATCTGTCATTCACCTTGAAAAAAAGAGCAAGATAAATTGTCTCGGAAACAAGCAGAGTGCATCACTTACGGCTGAACAGGCTCAGAAAATAGTTGACGGCGATTTAGAGTGGATGCTGCTTTCAGATGCACCGCTGGTAAGAGAGCTTTATTCAAAAATGACGGTTCAGGGCTTACAGCCGAAAACCATTGTCGAATACACAAGAGAGCCGTTTATCTTTCCTGCCGGAAATGTCCGTGTTACGCTTGATTATAATATCAGAAGCGGCATGAGATGTACGGATTTTCTGAATTCCGACTGCGTTACCGTGCCTGTAAGTGACACAATTCTTCTTGAAGTTAAGTGGGACAGCTTTCTGCCTGATATTATCAGAGATGCAGTTTCACTTGAAAACAGACGTGAGGGAGCATTCTCAAAATATGCAAAATGCAGAATATATGATTAAGGAGCAATTAAAATGAAGTTCAATGATATTTTCAAATCCAATTTTCTGGAAAACGTTACAAGCGTAAGCATTCTCGACATGGTGATAGCTATTGCCCTTGCTTTCGGTCTTGGAATATTTATTTTTCTTGTATACAAAAAGACTTATTCGGGAGTTATGTACTCCGCAAGCTTTGCAACAACTCTCGTTGCGCTGACTATGATAACAACGGTCGTTATCCTTGCAGTTACGAGCAATGTCGTTCTTTCACTCGGTATGGTCGGTGCGCTGTCTATCGTCAGATTTCGTACTGCAATAAAAGAGCCGCTTGATATTGCATTCCTGTTCTGGTCGATCGCTGTCGGCATAGTCCTTGCGGCAGGTATGATACCTCTTGCAGTTATCGGAAGCATTATCATCGGCGTGATACTTCTTGTATTCGTAAACCGTGATGCCTCGAAAAATCCATATATTGTGGTTATCCGCTGTGACGGTCATGAGAGCGAGATAAATGCTGTAAAATTCCTTGAAAGCAAGGCAGAAAGAACTGTTGTCAAGAGCAAAACTGCACAGAAAGGTTCTGTTGAGCTTAATCTTGAAGTCCGCCTGAAAGATGACAACACTGATTTTGTAAACGAAATAAGCGATATGCAGGGAGTACACAGTGCTGTCCTTGTAAGCTATAACGGCGATTATATGGGATGAGGTAGATATTTATGTCTGCAAATAAAAACATAGAACGAATATGCATTATCATTACTGTGATCACGCTTATTTTGTCCCTTCTTTTCTGCAATGGTCAGGCATTCGGCATTCAGATGACGGCAAGTGCCATAGGCTATGAGAACCGTATTTTCGATAACTCAAAAGTCCACAAAATTGATATTGTAATGAATAACTGGGATAAATTCATTGAAGGCTGTGAGTCCGAGGAGTATTCTTCATGCAATATTTCAATTGACGGAGAGCTTATTAAAAATGTGGGATTTCGTGCAAAGGGCAAAACGTCTTTAAGCTCTGTAAAGAGCATGGACAGTGAACGCTATAGTTTCAAGGTCGAGTTTGACCATTATGACAGTACAAAAAGCTATCACGGTCTTGACAAGCTCTGCCTGAACAATGTTATTCAGGATAATACATACATGAAAGATTATCTTGCCTATACATTAATGAATGATTTCGGTGTTGATGCGCCGCTTTGCAGTTATGCATATATCACTGTTAACGGCGAGGACTGGGGACTTTATCTTGCAGTCGAAGCTATTGAGGATTCGTTCCTGAAAAGGAATTACGGCAGTAACTATGGTGATCTGTATAAACCCGACTCCTTAAACTTCGGCGGCGGAGGAATGCCCGTCTTTGAAAATGGTGAAATGCCTGACTTCGGCGGTGATATGCCTGACTTTGGAAATGGTGCAATGCCTGACTTCGGCGGTGATATGCCTGACTTTGGAAATGGTGAAATGCCTGACTTCGGCGGTGATATGCCCGACTTTGGAAATGGTGAAATGCCTGACTTCGGCGGTGATATGCCTGACTTTGGAAATGATGAAATGCCTGATTTCGGAGGCAAAGGCGGCAGAGGCGGCGGAGGTGGAATGGGCAGTGATGATGTCAAGCTGAACTATACCGATGACAGCTTTGACAGCTATACCAATATTTTCGGCAATGCCAAAACACCGGTGAATGATGCCGATAAAAAGCGCCTTATCAGCTCATTGAAGTCACTGAAAAATTGCAAAGATCTTGATGAAATTCTGGATATGGACGAGGTGATGAGATATTTCGTTGTCCATAATTTCCTTGTAAACGGCGACAGCTATACAGGTCAGATGATACACAACTATTATCTGTATGAGAAAAGTGGTCAGATGTCAATGATACCGTGGGATTATAACCTCGCATTCGGTACATTTCAGGGCGGAGATGCTCAGTCAAGCGTGAATTCTGCGATAGATACGCCTGTTTCAAACGGTATAGACGACAGACCAATGGTTGCGTGGATATTCTCAGATGAAAAATATACCGAACAGTATCACAAGCTGTTTGAAGAATTTATCACAAATACTGATATGCAGTCACTTATCAGCGATACAGCCGAAATGATCGGCAAATACGTTGAAAAAGATCCGACCAAATTCTGTACCTATGAGGAATTTCAGAAAGGCGTTGAAGCTATTTCTGATTTCTGTGAACTTCGTGCCAAGAGCATTGAAGGGCAGTTAAACGGTACTATCCCTTCAACATCAGATGAACAGAAAAATTCCGATGCACTTATTGATGCATCATCACTGAACACCTCTGACATGGGCACAATGGGCATGGGCGGAGGCTTCGGCGGCGGAAGAGACTTCGGCAACAGGAATAAATCTGACAGCAGACAAAACTCTGATATTGAAAAGAATTTCAGCAGTTCTGTGACACAGTTATCCGTAAAAAATATGAGCAATTTCAGATTTACAGGCAATGATGATGCACCTGAAAGACCTGACGGAAAAATGCCGCCTGATGGATTTGGCGGTGAGATGCCCGAGGGATTTGAGCCTCCGCAGATGCCTGATAATTCTGACGGAGAAATGCCCGAGGGATTTGAGCCTCCGCAGATGCCTGATAATTCTGACGGAGAAATGCCTGAGGGATTTGAGCCTCCGCAGATGCCTGATGATTCTGACGGAGAAACTCCTGACGATAAGACGGCTAATAAATCAAAGGAAAAATCAGATTTTCCTCGTCGTTCTATGGAAAATTTCCCTGATATGAATCAAAACAGCGATTCAGTTAATTATGTAACTTGGATTCTGCTTGGTATTTCAGCCGCATTTCTTGTGTTTGGACTGATTTTTGCAGATCAGTTCAACGAGAAAATCAATGAATTTGAAAGGCATATCGAAAGAGATACTGCGAAAAAGAAAAAGCTGTAGGATAAACTTAGAGAAGTTTCTCATCTGGCAATGGCGGAAGAATTCAACTGCAAGCCCCGTGAACTTGATGAAATCATCAGCTCAGAACATCAGCTTTTGGAAAAACTTCGTGCAAGCGGACTGTCTGATTCGGATTTGCAGAAACTTGTTGGTGGAGAGAATGGTAGTTCTTATTCAAACAAAGACGAAGAGATTTCGTTTTTTGACAACTCTGAAAATGATGAGGAGTAATTTTTTCTGAAATCGAATTTATGATTTCACCGTGCAGGCGTAACGTCCCTGCAACAAAAAGCCATTGCGTGTAGAGAGAAAGATATCGCAGGCGAAAAGGAGAAATTTGAAGGAAACAACAACTGCTGTAGAGAAAGAGAATGCAGAAAACAATTTTGTCACAACGTCCGAATACAAAATCGGGCATACAACCTATACTATGACAACTGTGTTCAACCCTGCTTCAAAGGAAAGCCTTTCTGATATTCTGAAAAGGCTGATTATACGAGATTGTGATAAAATCCTCGGTTAATCCAGATAAGGAACTGAGAAGCAGGCTGTGTAACTTTGGAATTTCAGCGCATTAAATCATTCGCAAATGCGCGCTATAATAAACACATAGCTTGCTGTATCTGTCGGAAAGAGAGGTTATTATGACAGTCAAGATAACAGCGTTGTATTGTCGTCTTTCGCAAGTCACCAGTACATTTAGAAAGGAAACGTCAAAACAGTGCCGAATCCGATTTACTGCATACTATCAATCAGAGCATTACTTCATTGTGATGCTCTGATTTTATGCTAAGCACGAAACCAATTGACGCTGCCTGAATTCTATGCTATAATAAAAACAACACAAACCGGAAAGCTGGTGCTAAGAATGAAAATAGACAGGCTGATCGGCATACTCTCCATACTATTGCAGAGAGACAAGGTCACATCACAGGAGCTTGCGGAGAAGTTCGAGGTATCAAGGCGGACGATTCTCCGTGATATGGAGACAATCAATATAGCGGGTATCCCCATTGTTTCCGAGCAGGGGCAGGGCGTCGGTATTTCTATCATGGACGGCTATAAGATTGACCACACACTGCTTTCTTCTGACGATATGCAGGCGATACTTTCGGGATTGAGAAGCCTTGACAGCGTCAGCGGTACGAACCGTTACCGTCAGCTTATGGAGAAATTGTCTGCCGAGGATAGAACTTCCGTAAATGCGGATAATCACATCATCATTGACCTGTCAAGCTGGGATAAGTCAGCGATCACCGATAAGATCGAATTAATAAAACAAGCGATAGAACTGAGGCATATCATCACATTCAGCTATTTCTCACCGCACGCTGAGAGTGAGCGCAGAATAGAGCCGTATCATCTTATTTTTCAGTGGTCTGCGTGGTATGTTTGGGGTTACTGCACAGAACGTGAGGACTATCGAATGTTCAAGCTCACCCGAATGACTGAGCTTGTGATTACTGATGATAGATGCGAGGACAGAGTTGTTCCCGAATACACTTACGATAATGCAGGAGGTTTTTACCATGATGGAATCAGTCACAGTCGGAGCTAAGATCAAAATGACAGAAGCAGTTACCTTTGATTATCCTGTCGGTTCTACGGCTACGATAATTTATATAGATGAAAAGGATAACGTTTACATAGAATGGTCAAACGGTAAAATATCCTCATTCTCCGATAAAAAGGTCATCAACAGCTTTGAGCAAATATAAGCGGAAGTCGTGTAGGAGGTATACTCTATGGCAACCTATATCGTTTTTGACGTTGAAACACCAAATCATGCAAATGACCGTATGAGTGCGATCGGTATTTCTGCAATTAAGGATAACAAGATCTTGGCAAACTATTTTTCATTGGTTGATCCTGAAACAAATTTCGATTACTTCAATACACAGCTTACAGGCATAGATGCGGAGAAAGTAAAAGGTGCTCCGACCTTTGCAGAGCTTTGGGAGAAAATTGAGCCTATTATGAGCAAGGGGATTCTTGTTGCCCATAATGCGGTTTTTGATATGAGCGTTCTGCGTTCGTGTCTGCATAGCTACGGTATCTCATGGAAACCATCAGCAGACTATCTGTGTACGGTCCAGATTGGCAGAAGTATACTGCCGAATATGAAACATAACCTTGATGTGATGTGCAGTCATTACGGAATTGCGCTCAATCATCATCAGGCTGACAGTGATAGCCGTGCCTGTGCTGAGATACTGCTTCGGTATATGGAAAGCGGTGTCGATGTAAACAAATATGTGAAGAAATACTGGCTATGAACATAATGAAGCATTTGAGCTGTTGCGAAAGCAATGGCTCTTTTTTGAATAATAGTTCAGAAGTACAAATTTTGTCTATCTGAAATGATATAATATAAATTTCTTTTTCTTTCCAGAAAGCCAAATTTTGTACAACTGTTTTGCTATAATCAGAATAGACAAAGCATACAACTCGATTTTTGTAAGATCATTGATATTCCCATACAGATTGATCGGTAACTATAACGTTCAACGGAGGTGATAACTTTGAATTATATTACAAGCAATAGTGTATAGTCTGCAATGATTGTCCTGCGGATTATTTTGATGCTGTAACAAAAGTTGAGATTGTATGCAACTGCATACAGCATTCAGGCGTTCTGAGCAGATCAGGCCGCTTTTTCTGTGTGTATATAGTGATAATATGGTGAAAGTTATGTGATATAGTAAACGCTTTATAAAGTGAAATACAGCTCTGATTTGTAGCAGATACGGCAAATCAAGGGCTATTGACGAAATAAAGCACTGAAAATACGAAAAATAAGAATTTCGTGGAAATACAGCGGTTTGATGATATACAGGGTGTTCCAGAAATGAAACACTTAAAACGGCGTAAAATCTTGCTTTTTCAGGTTCTATGGTTCATAATAGTGTTAAGCACATTGCTGTATGCTTAGCTATATAGTGAACCTATTGCGCAAGGGGTTACTCGATCACTGTATGGTAATTGAATATGATACGATCAAATGAACGAGTGATGTTTGGTTGTCGGACGGTTTCTGCCGAATGACAGTCTATCTGTGTTCATTTGCCTATTTCCGTCCGGCAGGAAAGGACGGAGATGTTTTATGGCAACTACATACAATAATCACCTTGATCATCCAGACAACAATCATGAGGATTTAATCAACTATGAGCTGCTTGTATACGGAATAAACGATCTTTCCAAACAGTTTAATGATACTGTATCAGCAGCTCTGAGCCGATATATGACAGAAGCAAAGATCGGCGTAAGAAAACTGTCCAGAATGACAGGAATACCAAATGGAACGATTTCTCGTTATCTTCATGGAACATTGAAATATGATCCTGATTATCTTTGTGCTATCTGTATCGCACTTCGACTTCACCCTTGCAGGCAGAGACATTTGTTCACGATGCTGGAAATAAATATGCCTGATGAACGCGGCAAGGATAGAAACAGAGCCTATATTATCCGAGAATTTCTTGATGGCTGTTTCTATAACGAGAGCTATACCGTTGCAATTTGCAACAAACGCTTGGTTAATGCTAATATGAAAGCTCTTACTTCACGCTTTCCTCTGAAGGAGGATAAGTGATGCAGGATTATTTCTATAAGCATTTTGATAATGATGTTCCTGAGAGCATAGAAAAGGAATATAATCGACTCTTGCTTCATGAACAGTATCTTGAAAAGAGAGAACAGAGGTTCAGAGAACAGACTGCTGAATTTGAGAATGTCGTTTCAACTTGTCCTGATCCTGAAACGCTGGTTATTAGCGACTATGCAATAGAGCAAAAGAAGCTTCACGATGCTCGAATTGATTATTTACCTGTTGCACTCAAACTACTTAAAGAACAATATCCGAATCTGCACTGCCTTATTATTGAGTATTTTTGTACTGATAAAAAAGTGACAATGATTGAATTAGGCAGACGACATGGTCTGACGGTTGAAACAGTTCGCTACAGAATCAAGTCTGCCAAAGAAAAGCTAAAGGGATATATCATTTTACACGAAACAGGAATGTGATTTTTGTTTACAATGCTGATTTTTCTTCTTTTGGAGAAAAAGTTCATAAAAATCTTGCCCGTTTTTTGATTTTTGTTACTTGATATATAGAGGGACTTTTCATCAGATGCTCTGACGAAGAGGAGGCAGACACCCTCTGTGCTACCAATGAGGTGGCATTATTGAGCTTCGGAACGGTGCCGCTGCTTTTATCCATTTTCAAGCTGTACCGTTTCCGAAAAGCTCGTATATCAATTCCTTTCACTATGACAGCAGAGATGCTGTCGGGAGTATCCGCCCTGAGTGACGGGTACTGCCAATAACATCTCTGAATACGCCTGTTCCTATTCTCTACTTTATAAATGCAGTATTCGAGCTTCGGTTTGGATACTGCCCCGAAAGGGAGAAATGAAAATATAATATCTGTCATCACTGACAGAGTAAAAGAGGTGCATAAAAATGAACGAAATCATGATCACCGTCAACTTTGA
>JAZUGG010000012.1:0-7566 GCA_045641105.1 Ruminococcus sp.
TGTACAGCCTGTTTCGTTATTGCTTATTAATCATTCATCATATACTGAATACAGTATGGCATATTTCTATACGCCTTTACTTATTACTGCATCAGTATTTAATTGTTTCAATGATTTCCTTTTCAGCATTTATACAGTAACAAAACATCCTGTTAATGCTTTTTATACCGGATTTGCTGCATTCGTAGTTAATATGATACTTAATTATACTCTTATTCCTGTATGGGGTATTCAAGGTGCGGCACTTGCAACATTTCTTAGTCATTTGTTCTGCTATGCATTAAGAATGATTGATGCAAGATTTTATATTCCGTTTAAAGTTAATCCATTCAGAACAGTATTCAATACACTTGCTCTTTTAGTTATGTGTTTTGTATCTGTTTTCTATAGTGAGTACAGATTAATACCGAATCTTATTATTACATTAGGTGTGTGTATATATAATTCTAAGGAATTGTTAAAAACAGCAGATAGAATATTAAAGCGAAAATAATAAAAAGCAGATATGAAACAATTTCGTTCCATATCCGTTTATTTATCTTATTAATTCTTTTGGTATAAGGTCGTAGTCAAACATTACTTCTGAATGATTATCAAGTAAAAGTTCTTTTCTTAACAGACTATTTGTTTCAGTTTCATATACATTTCTGTATATTTTAGAAATGCGGTAGAATTTTTCTTTTTCCTTATGAAAATGATGGTCTTCTTCTACTATTTCATATCTCCACGGATATTTTTGGGTACTTCTTAATTCTCCGTAAAGTCTTTCATTTTCGCACCAAAGCAGTAACTGAATATCCTGATTAGTATTGTTCTTAAAACGATAATCTATATAGTTGTAGCTTACAGATGTTCCGGAACTGAAAGGTATTCTTTTTTCACCATCGGGTGCAAGTGCATCAGAATGATTATGAAATTCAATAACATCAAGCGGACTGTCAAGAACAAGTCTGTGAATTGTGTTGCTTAAATTACAAAGACCTCCGCCAATTCCAGGAATAAGCTTATCACCGATGATTACACGTCCGTCTTTGTAACCTTTTCTTTTAGTGGTCTTCCCTACTGTCAGCCAAAATGAAAAAACTTCTCCTGGATGAATAATCATGCCGTTTATTTTTTTACATGCAAGCTCAATATTAATAGCTTTGTTTTCCTGCAAAACAGGATCTATACCTTTTCCACGCTTAATGAGTCCTGAACTTTGCTGAGCAATAATGACAGGGAGTTTATCTGAAGAACGTGTTTGGCAGAATTTTTCATTGCTTTTATAATTTTTAATATGACGTTTTAATATCTCTTTCTGTTCTGAAATTTTATAGAATAACGGATTCATTTCGCAAAATAATACATCTTTTTTCCACAGCATTTCGTTCACCTCAATTCTTTGTTATATTTCCAAATCTGTTTTTATATTTTCTGCTTTTATTGTAAATTTTCAGAATAATATCTTCTGCTTTTCTTCGCTTTCCGAAATTAGTTTCACTTTTCAGACGAATAAACTTTACAAGAATACTTGGAATATTGCTGTTATTGGCTCCAAGAATATCCTTGAAAATCTGGTCACCTATAACAACAGCTTCGTTATTATTTACACCAAGCATTTCAAGTGCTTTATTATATGATTTTGATGATGGTTTTTCGGCATCGCATATATAGTCACACTTGAAATTTTTCATTAGTCTTAATGTACGTTCTTCATCATTATCAGTTATCAGCAGTATCTTAAATCCCATTTGCTGAAGATTATTTATTAAACTATCAACCTGTGGTGTTGAGTCTGTACCATGATATACAAGTGTGTTATCAATGTCAAAAAGTAATGCTTTTATCCCTGTTTGCATTAATTTCTCATAATCAATGACAAAAACGCTGTCAACATAATTATACGGAAATAATTTTTTCAGCATTTACAACAGCCTTCCATTGCTAATTGTTTATCATCAATGTAACTGCAAACTGTATTAATCTGTTCACAGAAATCATCTCCAAATTGATTTTCAAAAAAAGCACTTCCGATTGTAAATGACCACGGAGCAATGCTTTTAATCTCGTCAAGTCTTTCATATGAATTGACACTACCGGCAACACATACAGGAGCATTAATCTCATTTACTACACGTTTAATCAGTTCAACTGCGTCACCTACATATCTGTAGCCAAGCAAATCAACTCCATATGCCCCTTTTTCAATACACATTTTAGCTTCTGAAATCATATCATCAATTGAACCTTCGAGTATAGATGGTCTGTCAGTGACTTTACCTACAAAAGGGACATACTTTATATTGTTTTCTTTGCAGATTTCGTTTACTGAGTCATAAAACATTGTACCCATGAGAAAATCACATCCGCATTCTACAGCCATTTTAGCACCTCTGACAGATTTTTCTTCATCATAAGCTACAACTTCAAGAACTGTTTTTTTACCATTAGCTTTCATATAGCTGAATAGTTTTTTTACTTCACTGATTTCAAGTGGTTCTTCCTTAAAGCCCCAGTATTCAGCAGAAGAGTTCTTACATTTATCAAAAATTTCGTAAGCGTTTTTTACAGTTAAGTCATTATATGTAAGCATAACTGTAAGAATAGGTTTATTCTTCATTTGTTGAAACCCCTTATGTTATATTAGAAAATAATATAGTAAAGTTTTTCTCTTTATATTTCTATAGTTAATATATCATATTTTCGTGAATCTGTCAACACTGTGGAAACTATTGCTGTTTATCCGTATATATTTGACTTATTCTAATTATCATGGTATACTATAGTTACAGGTCAATTAATTTGTAATAGACAGATAAGGATGGAGAAATGAATTACAGAAAATTAATAAGTGTACTTGAAAACAAAACCGTGTGGATTCAGACACATAACTATCCTGATCCTGATGCACTTGCTTGTGCTGTAGGTATGAAGGAATTTCTTTCACATTTTGGAATTAATGCTAAACTGTGTCATGATGGCACTATCAATAAACTATCTGCATCAAAAATGCTTACTTTGCTGAACATTGATATTTCCGAATATTCAAAGATAAGTGAGATAATGTGTGAGAATGATGCTATATTGCTTGTTGATTGTCAGAAGAAAACAGGAAATACAACAGATATGATTGGTGATGAAGTTGCAGTTATTGACCATCATCCTACCATTGAAGAAGTAGAATATAAATATTCAGATATCAGAATTACAGGTGCTTGTGCAAGCATTGTAGCTGAATATTTTAAGTATGCCGGATTTGCACCTACACCTCTTACTGCTACTGCACTTTCATACGGAATAAAGATGGATACAATGCATTTGAGACGTGGCACAAGTACTTTTGACATAGAAATGCTTGCGTATCTCTTCCCTTTTGCAGATAAAAAAATTCTTCGTGACCTTGAATCAAATAATATGGAACTTTCCGATTTGCGTGGATATGCTAAGGCCATTGAAAATATAAAAACTTATGGCTCGATAGGCTTTTCATACATTGACTTTGAGTGCCCCGATGCACTTGTCGGAATACTGAGCGATTTTTTACTTTCCCTTGCTGAAGTAGATGTAGTTGTATTATTTGCACCTAAGAATAACGGCTATAAATTCAGTTTCAGAAGTGAAAGAAAGGATGTCCATGCCGAAATACTTGCAGTTGAAGGTCTGAAAGGGTATGGCTCAGGTGGTGGTCATGCTTGTATGGCAAGCGGATTCGTTTCGTTTGGAGATAAGAAAATCATCATGAGTGAATTGTTTAAAAAGGTACAGGAACATTTTCTTGTGCTGATAAATGGTCTTATTTCCGGTAATATAGAAAACTGATATTTTGTTTCAGAGAAGAATAGTGTATTGTTCTTCTCTGAATGTTTTGATTAAAAAAAGAAAATAATAAAATATTTTTGTTTTTGCTTGACTTTATTTTTATTTTGTAGTATAATATTTATGTTATCGAGGTGTGGCTCAGTTTGGTAGAGTACTACGTTCGGGACGTAGGGGCCGCAGGTTCGAATCCTGTCACCTCGACTTTAAATGCTTAGATACTTTTTGTGTCTAAGCTTTTTTATATCTTGGTTTCCATTAATCAACATACTATGAAATAGTTTACCGCACAAAACTAATCTGCTTTGTGCGGTATTTTACATACTACTATCTTGCTCTTTTTTTCTCTTTCTTGAATATATACATTCGCTTATCAGCTTCTTCGATAAGCAGATTAAGTTCATTCATACCGGAAACAATATCAAATACACATCCTGCGCTTGCTGAAACAGGTTCTTTTATTGAATTCATTATAGTATTGAATTGTTTTAAACTTGATTCATATGATTTTTGAATAGAGAGAACAATATACTCATCTCCACCATAGCGACATACAATATCCTTTTCATTTGTTGAACTTTTTATCATTTCAGCCATTGATTTTATATACATATCCCCTGCTTCATGTCCCTGTTCATCATTTATGATTTTTAAACCGTCAAGGTCAAAGAACATTACTGATATACCAAGATTATTCTCAGCAGCTTCTTCAATCATTTTTTCAGCATTATTAACAAAACCCGATCTGTTGTATAGCCCTGTAAGTTCATCATACTGCCATTTTTGATTTATTTTAGCAAGCATTGTTGACATTACATCATTTTTTCTGATATTACCAAGTGCTATATCAATTCCCAGTACAAGATGCTGTAAAACTCTGCCTGAAATACTGTTATCAAAATTTCCTATTATACTGTAGCCGATACAAAGTTCTCCCTGATGAACAGGCATAACAATATAGTAACTTCCCTTTTTATTTTTAAAATGAGCATTTGGCGGAAAAAGAAGACTTTTTCTGTAACTTGGATAACTGTTCCATTCGCCATCTTCAAATGCGAACGGACACCATACTGTATCCTGGTATGTTCGAATATTTCTTTTAGGTCTTTTTCCGCTTGCAAGTAATTCAAGTTCTTCGTAATATGATTCTCGGCTTCCGCATTGACAAAAATAAAAGCTCTCTATTCCCATTTTATGAATGTACTTTTCAAGACTTTGCTCAAAATCTGATATTTTAGACATATTTGTAAGTCCGAGAGTCAGCCCTTTCAGTAAGTCAAGACTGTCGTCTATGTTAATTTTTAAAGCTACAGAAGATTGATTATCTGACGGCAAATTAACTTTGTCAGATTTACAGCCACAACTTTCTGCGTATATTGGTTTGCCGTGAATTATCTCACATTGTTTTGTTTCTATATTATTTATTATCTTATACAACTGTTGATAAGCAAGTAATCCTGACTCGTATTCACCCTGGTCAACTGTTGTCAGACGTGGTACTGTGAGTGTGGCAGTCGGGCAGTTATCATATCCGGTTATTATGACATCTTCAGGGATTCTTATTCCGTGTGATTTAAGTTCTTCCATTAATCCTATTGCCATAAAATCATTAGCGCAGATAAATGCCTGTGGAAGTTTTTTGTGTTCACAAATATACTTTTTGGCTGTCTCTCTGCCGCTTATAAAGTTAAAATCACCTTCGATTATTGCATTTTCATTTAAAGATATGTTATGTTCTGATAATGTGTTTTTGAATATCTCAAGTCTTTGCTGTGCATCACGATTACTGAAAGGACCTGATAAGTAGTGAATATCCGTAACATTGTGGTCAACTATTATATGTTCTACTATTTTTTTGAATCCTGTTTCATTATTAAAGTAAATCAAGTTTGCATCAGCAATTTCTTTATTAAATGATACGCATGGAATACTGGATTTTTTTATGTAATTATACAGATACTCCTTGCTTTCATTGTTGTCTATGCTTTCAAGGTCGATAATTATACCATCAAAACTCTCAAGTACAGGAAGATTAAATATATTGTATTCTCCTGTGCTGAATTCTTTAAGATAGTGATATATAAATCCTTCACAAGTAAAAAGAATAATGTTAGAATTATCTTTTTTAGCCGCATCTACTATTCCGTTCATTATCCCTGAACGGCTGATATAGGCTATTTCCCCTATTATAACTGCAATATTCATAATAATCTCCTGATGTTTAATTAGTTGCTTGAATATTCTATGTCATCAATAATTCCTGTCGGTATTGTTATGTTTTCGTTTTTCTTTAGATACTTATCGAAGAATTTTATATGTATATCAGATAAATGCTTATACATTACAAGTGAATCCATTCTGCCTGTCAGTGATTTATAAGGAAGATAGAATTTTGCGTCAGTAAATGCCATATGTTTCATATTATTAAATACTGCATAATGAACAGGTGCTGTAGTGTTAAGCATTGCTTTAGTTTCAACATTTATATTTTCTTTACAGCAAATCTGAAAAAATGGACTGCTCATTGTTTTATTTCCGAATTCACCGAATATACCGCCATCGATATTAATTCCGCAAGTGAAATCGGCATTATCAAGACACAAGTGATATGCTAATGCACCGCCGAGAGAATGACCTGATGCACCTATACCATTACTGTAGTCAATGTAGTTATTATATCTCTTTTTTACTTCGTCAACTGCACAAAGAATATCTGCTTTCCATTCCGGAATTCTTGTCATTATATATGTCATATACTTATTCTGAAATTCTTTGAACATTTTGTATGCATCTTCCGGAGATAGTTTAGCTTTCATAAGCTTTCTTTGTGAAAGCAGTGTTCTTATCATTCCATTATACATTTTCTTATTGATTGTCTTGTCATATAAATCAAAACTACCGTCTTCATAATCATTTTCAACAGCTTCATAAGCATGCCCGACAGATGCTACTATATAGCCATGTGATGCAAGTTCAATACATAAAAATGTGTTAGCTTCCACATAGCTGTTATATCCATGACTAAATACAATCATCGGGAATTTTTTATCTGATATAAAAGGGATATTGTCATAATAGTCTGCTTTCAGCATTTCTTTGCACATTGTTTTCATGCGAAAAGCTTTCAGAATAGCATGAAGTTTTTTCTCTGTAAAAACATCTGCTTTTTCTTTACCAATAATATCATTTCTATTTACAGGATAATACATTCTGACAGATATTTTTCTGTTTTCATTTGTATTGCCAAGTTTTTCTTTTCTATTTATATCAGTAACTGAAAATGTTTCAGTACCAACTGCATAATCTCCACTTACATAATCCTTAGGAAACATATGAGATACTCCTTAATTTTAATTTGTCGTAATTATATATATTTATCCTATCACTATATTCTAAATTTGTCAAGTAGTATCAAATAAAATATACAATATTAACAAATAAATATGTATGCTAAAATAAAACTGAGCCAAAAATGTGAGAAATGATAATAAAAAACTGAGCCACAAATAAACAAAATCCTGTATAATAAGAGAAAGAACTTATGTACAGGAGGAACAAGGAGTGGCAATAGCAATGGAAATCTATGAAAAGATCAGGTATTATCGTGAACACACAGACTTAAGCCAGCGTAGTGTAGCAAAGGCACTTGGCGTATCACGAAATACAGTGAAGAAGTACTGGGAAGGACAGACAGTCCCATGGGAACGAAAACCCGGCAGTGGCAGAAAGAATGATATCATAACAGACGAGGTCAGGTCTTTTATCATT
>JAZUGG010000013.1:0-35724 GCA_045641105.1 Ruminococcus sp.
GTATTATGGCGTATTTGGTATAGGACATATGTCCTATACCAAATACGCTAAAACACCCAAAAGTTTTAGGAAGGGAGTTTGAGGGAGAACCCTTTTTCAAAAGGGTTTCCCTCAATAATAGGTACAAAGCTTCTATATAAGTACCGCCGTTTGGCTGTCTTTTATCAGAAAAAATTACCAAAGATCGCTCTTTCTTTTGCGTTTTTTGCATAAAACGAAAGTACCTGCACCGACAGCGCCTGCGCCGATAGTGCCGAAAATTATTCTGAACCACGCCTGATGTGAGGTATATTTGAAAATATTGTTGGTAACGAGGATATTATTGTATTTGAGATTTGTCTTATTGCCTGCCTTGTCGGTTAGTTCAACAGTTACAAGCTGAGGCTGTTTGCTCTTAGGCAGTTCAAATGTACATATTCCGCCGTTAAATTCACGGGTGACAACATAGTCGTCAACTTTGACAATAACGTCGTCAACTTCTGTATTATCGGAAAATTCGACATTGAAAATATGCGATTTTCCCTTATATACCTTATTATCTTCAAGGTCAGTTTTGATGCATACAGGCGGAGTTTTGTCAACTGTGAAGGTGAAATCGTAAGCCGATTCGCTGGTGTTGACATTGCCTGCACGGTCAACGGAATGAACGGAAATATTGTATTTTGCTTCATCTTCAAACAGTTTTGCAGGCATCGTATAGAGGTATTCAGCCCAGCTGTTTGACTTCTCGGAAATCAGATCAACATAGTAATCCGTATCGGTATTCAGTTCAACGTTAATGTCATCTTTTTTAATTATTACGCTGTAAGAATCCGAATGTTTGTCAACGTTGAGTTCCCTGATAAGGATATCGGGGACTTTGGATACGATTTTCCCCGCAATATCGGCAGATTCATCAGACAGCATAAAGGTCGAGCCAAATCTGTTGACAGAGAACTGGAAGATATCCATAGCGGAATTACCTGCGGCATCCTTGACGGATGTGGTTATCGTATAGATGTCGTCATACTCCTTGGAATTGGGCAGATTGTCAAAAACGAACTCCCAGCCGTCGTTTCTTTCCACAAATTTTCCGCTGTACTGGAGATTCGTGCCACGCTTTGCGCCGTCAACCTGAATAGAAATGCTGTCCTTGTCGAGGAAACGGTCGGTATAGATGAGGCGTGGCTGTATCACATCGCCGTTATTAGCCTTGGAAACGTCCTGAATATCGATAAACGGGTTTTCAGAGTCGATGCGGAAGCTGTTGTCGTACTCAGGAAGGTCATTTCCTGCGCTGTCCTTGCCGCTGATATTTATGGTATATTCGCCGTCTTTCTCAAAATCGATCTTTGTGGTGTGGTAGTCGCCGCTGTCGATCCATTTTGAATTTTTCGGAAAATCCTCAGCCTTGTTGTCGAGAGTACCCTTGACAATAACGTTATTCGGGTTGAAATTGCTGTCTACAACGCTGAAAGTAGCGCTGAACGGCTCACTGAACGTCTGGTTCGGCTTATCGGAGAGGCTTGCTGGCGGATGCACCTCAGGCGGAGTACGGTCAATTATGAAGGAATTTGTGAACACCTTGGGAGACTCCCAGCCGCACATATCCTTAACCTGCGCCTCAACACGATAGTTTCCGTCAGCTGAGAACAGCACTTCTGCCCTGTATTCTGCGGAATCCGTGCCTTCCGTACCCTTTGCGAGATACCAGGAGACATCACGTTTTGTGCCGTTTACCTTTACAACGGCGAGTTCAGGCGAGAAATTGCGTTCTTTTACCGAAACAACGACATTTACAGGCTCGTTGATGATATTTCTTGTATCAATATCAGCGCCGTTGCTGAAAGCGAGGCTGACCTGCGGAGAATCCTTGTCAATGCTGAATTCTGCGGATTCGACAGTAGGTTCGCTGTCAATTCCGACATTGTCCCAGAGTTTGAGTTCAACGGTATTGTTATTTGAATTGTTAGTGATTTTAACATCTTTTGACAGTTCGGAGATGAGGTTGCTGTCAGGGGTGAACAGCCAGTTTTCGGCATCATCGCCCGAAATTTCGCCGTCAGCATCTACGGTGACAGTCTGAGTCGGCAGACCGCTTGCCCTGAGTTCAACCTTTGCGATCTCAGAGAAAGA
This sequence comes from Ruminococcus sp., assembly GCA_045641105.1. Classification (GTDB taxonomy): domain Bacteria; phylum Bacillota; class Clostridia; order Oscillospirales; family Ruminococcaceae; genus Ruminococcus. Next base: position 2,116 of record JAZUGG010000013.1, read on the forward strand.
GTCCGAAACTTTCACATGTGCGGTGACATCATTTCTATAGAGCGGATGACCTGAAACGTCGGTATATGGCGTATTCGGAAGCTCAATGGAGATATCTGACGTGTTGTTGTGGAGAACTGAATTTTCAGTAATAATGCCGACAGTTGTAACTTTATCAGAGACAAGACCTGTTCTGTCAACTGCTTCGACTTCGAGCCAGCCTTTGAAATTCAGCGGAATATCGGCGGTGAAGTCGGATTGAACGGAGTCATCCGACGCTTTATATGTCAGGGTGCTTTCGGGAGTGCCGTCGGAATTGACAAGTGTGACGATAACATGGTCAAGACCAGCGCTCGGAAGTCCGTCAGATGCCGAAATATTGACCTTGAAAGCCTTATCCGAGAAAACCGAATAAACGATATTGTCGGGAGTGCCTATAATATTCCTGTTGTCGGCAGAAATGGTAAGTACATGAGGTTTTTTGTTATCAACCACAGCATCTTCCGTAATCTCTGCACTTTTGTTTCCGGCGTAGTCTGAACCTGAAATGCTGACTTTGATCTTGCCGTCAGGATTTTCAGGAACTTCATATAGTTTAACAGAATATGACGGAGAATCGGAACGTCTGAGAGATGCTGAAAATCCGTCAGAGTTCTCAAGCGGAGTAAAAGCAATGTAGTAATCACCGTTTGAAAGAGCATTTCTGTTAAGTCCCGTATTTGATACCGTAAGGTTTGTGAGATGATTGTTTATGGTAATCTGAATACCTGAAACGCCTGAGGGAAATTCTGAGTTATTGTCGTCGGCTTTGATGCGGTAGGAGAGTGAGGAATATCCGCCGTACCATTTTATTCCTTTGCTCTCACATGAAGGCTCTGAGATCGGAGATAAGCCGATTTCAGGCGGAGTTGAGTCGATTACAACATTATAACCGGAAGAAATGACACTGCTTTTGTTGCCTGCCTTGTCGATTGCGGCGACGTTGATTGGAACGCAGAGGTTTGTTCCGTTGAAATCCTCATCGGAAATAACGTACCTGTAAACGCCGTTTTCAGCGCTTTCCATTTCGATATCAGGTTCGCCGCCGAATGAAAAGAGCACTTTATCGATGCCTGAGCCAGTGTCAGCGGCAGTTACTTCGATAACGCCGTCTCTGCAAAGGATGATGTCTCTGTTTTTCGTTGTGCCCGCCTGATGCATAACATTGATATTATTCTTTGAAATTGACGGTGCAGCGCAGTCAAGGCGGATATCCTGAGTTATCGTAGTGCTTTCATTGCCGCTGAGATCCTCGGCGTAAATATCGAAACTGCCGTCAATAGTACCGCTGAATGTCCTGTCATTGGGCACAATTGACACAGTATAGTCGTCTGACTGTTTGTTGTATGTGAGATTTATGGAGTATTTCAGGTCGTTTTGGTTTTCGGTACTTTTAAATTTATTAAAAAGTCTGCGCAGTTCTCTTATATCATTATCAGAAACATTCGCATCTGAATACAGAGCAGTTTCAAGGCGTGGAAAATCCTCAACAAGAGCCATAACACTGCGTTTTGAGTTAGAGAAACTGCGGTCAAGATTATTTGCTCCGACACTCAAAATTTTCTCCATAAGGGCTTTTTTAGCATTATGGAAAGCGTTGCTCTCGAATTTTACGGGGAATTTGCCTGATGCATCGACAGAGGTCATATCAAATATGAAATTGCCGATTACAAGGGAAGAAATGTCGGAATTATCGGAAAAATCGCCGTAAATTTCGCTTAAAGCCGAGGAAATTTCAGTATCCTGAGCTGAAAGTGACAGAGAAATTTCGTCCAATGGATTAATTTGATTGTCATTGAGTGTAATGGTGAATTTTGCATCGCTTTTGTTTACCCATTTACCGTCTGACAGTTGTTCATTGTCGGAAATTGTTATATCAGGTGACGAATTATCGACGATAAAGTACAGTGTATGGTCAAGTTGATTGACAAGTCTATTGTTTTCCTTATCAAGATAAATAATACTTTTAGCGGCAATATATCTTGAATTTGCGTATTCTGCGGCATTCGGGACAAACGCTCTGTTTTCGGCATCAATAGCCATACTGTCGGCATTAAGGGAATATTTGTCTCCTGAAACGTCAAGGTGATTGAGGATAAGGAGATAATTGTCGGAATTTTCCGAAAAATCGATAAGTTCAGAGCCGTCGGCAAATGAAGCGGCAGTATAGCAGTTATCACTTCTTTTCTGAACACTGCTTCCAATTGTGTAATCTGCAACATCAGATGATGCAAAACTTGTATAATTCAACGTAAGTTCAGTGCCTAAAGTATACTTTATTCTGTAGTAATGTTTATCGGAAGAAAGGGCATCATATACGTCAGATGCCGATATTTCGGTATCTTCGTCGTATGAAAAGCTGCTCAGATAACAATCGCTGCCGATAGCATAAGGTAAATTAATGAAATAACCCTGAGAATCTTTTTCGATAGGGAGCAGAGGGAGTTTTTCGGCATCAGGTTTGCCGTCAATCAGCAAAGTTGGCTTAACAGCGTTGGTCACAGCCTCGATTTTGTAGGTGATATCCGTGACATAGCTTTGCAGAGTGTTGGTTTCAAAGGCATGGAAGAAAGAGTAAGGCATCTCTTTTGGCGTAACAGTGCGGCTGTTTGTGCCGTCAGAGATGATGAGAGCCTGAACTTCATCAGAGCCGACTGAAATACGTGCAAGTTCGCTCCACTTCAGCTTTTCCGGGGAGACTTTTTTGCCGTCGAACATAACGGAAAGCTTGCTGTCTGCGGCGATATTGTAGGTTTTCGGAGCAAAGTCGCAGGAATAGACCTCGTTTCCGTCAGCATCCGTGGCAGCAACGCTGAAGGAGTCGTTTTTCTTTTCGTTAATTGAAAAATCCAAAGCCGAGTCACAGGTGATTCTTCCCGAAATATCGGAATTATTGCATGAATACAGCTTATTCGGGGTAATATATATCTGAGAACCGGCTTTGCAGAAACCGTCATCGGTATGGCAGTAATCGTCGAAATTCAGCGAAACACGGTCATCTTCGCTGATCTCATCGGAAATTTTATAGTAGGCATCATAGGTTATAACTCCGCCCATGTTGGAATTGAGTTTGTACAGTTTTTCACCGAAATACAGGCTTTCAGGGAGATCACTGACAGGTTCGGCAACAGTAACGGTGCGAGCGGTATGGTCAATCTTGAAATCGCAGCCGCTGAATATTTCTTTAACAAAATTATCAAATCCTACCCATGACAAAACCGAGTTCATATCTTCGTTGGAAATGTCAATAATATACGTGAATTCGGCAGGTTTTGGCTCAAGCTGTTCATTTTCGTCAGCATGGACTGTGCTGATATAGTTAACAGGGTATCCGCTGAATGAAGATGAAATAAACACAAAAGCGGCTGTGAAAGCCAGTGTTTTTCTGAGAGAATCAGAACTTTTCCTCATAAAAATTGCCCCTTTCATAATAATTCCTTATGGAAACCGTTTGAAACGGAATTTTCAAAATATTATACACTACTTATTATAACATTATTAATGAAAATTGTCAATAATTTGATAACGGGTTATCAATATTGCTTAATTAACGAAAAATTAACATTATTCAGGAGGACAATTATACTGCAATGCTGATTTTTGTCTGTTTTACGCTGTATATCATGCTGTTTACAGGTCAGTATGACAGTAAGTTTCGGCTTATTCCGGATATTTCAAACCTATTATATAATGTATGTAATGATATTTCTGTGTTTTAGACAATAAACAGATGAGAAAATTGTCTGATATGGCAGAAATAGTGAAAAATAGGACATATTAAAATAAAAAAGCGGCAAATCTGCCGCTGTATTAGTTATCTGATAAATACAAGTATGATAAGTGTTATACCAATACCCCAGAGAATTTTGCAGAGCGTTTCCCAGAATTTTCTCTCAGGAGAGATTTCTGTCGGATTTTCAAGGATTTTGCCACATTCCATAAACTCAGAGATCTCCTTGTATGTATGCAGTCCGTGAGCTTTTTTGAACAATTCAACCCTGATCGAATATCCGATTGATGCCGCCGCAATGATGCCCCAGAGTGCGAAACCCAACGTACCAAGATTTTTTGCCAGCGGAATTACTGATACAATCATAATCACCATAAGCGCAGCAAGTGTGTAAGACATTACCTTAAATTTTTTAGCTTCGTTTTTCATATTTTTTTACTCCTCTTGAAAAATACTGTTTGTTTTTAGAGAACATCTTTTGTTCCCTTACAGACATCAGTATAACATCCGGAAGAAAAATATTCTACCAATTCAGTTTGACATTACGGCATTTTATCTGCAAAATCTTCTTTGAAATGGACTGAAATATGATGTAAAAGAGCTTTTACATGGCGTAAAATCGGCAAAAAAAGGAGCGGCTCAAAACCGCTCCGAAATTTTACTGATTCTTTTTTCTGAAAAGCACAGCGATCAGATCAGGGCCGATATTGGATGTAACGACTGCGCCGATCTTATTCATCATCTCAGCTTTTCTGCCGGTGCGCTTGGTCATCTCCTTCTCAAACTCCTTCGGAAGTGTTGCATCTCTGCCGCAGAGAATGATGTACGGAGTCTGCGGAGTCATGTTCTTTTCAAGAATATCGCAAAGCTTCGGGACAATATTCTTCTCACCACGGATTTTTTCAACAGTCGTTGTCTCGCCGTTGTCGAAAAGAATGACAGGCTTGAGACCGAGAAGTTCGCCTGCAAAAGCGGCAGCGGCAGAGATTCTGCCCGATTTCTTGGCATATTTCAGGTTATACGGCACGGCATAGATAGCGCAGTTGTCAAACCATTCCTGCAAATAAGCCACAATCTCGTCAACCTCAGCACCCTTGCGTATCTTCTTGACAGCTTCAATTATCGGGTAGCCGTAAAAGATGGAATAGCACGTAGAATCGAGGTTTACGATATTGATTTTGCCCTTTGCATCGGGATTGTTCTCGAAAAATTCGTCTCTTGCGAAACAGGCATTGCGAAAAGTTCCCGAACCCTTTGAGTTTATAGAAACGCAGATAACGTCGGTATATCCCTCATCGAGAGCCTCCTTATATGCATCGGCAAATGCAAGGGGAGTTATCTGTGCGTGTTTCGGGATCTCGTCGGTTTTTGCCAGTTTTTCGTACATTTCATCAGTTGAAATGTCGAAAAGTTCACGATATTCCTTGCCTTCAAGACTGACAGTGAACGGCAGTACCTTGATTCCGAGTTCGTCGATTATTTCCTTTGAAAGGTCGCAGCAGCTGTCTGTGATGATTTTGATTTTTGACATAGTTAAATCTCCTTTACCATTCATATTTTGTTAATTTTCCTTCACGGGTAAGGTCGGGATAATCCCACTGTCTGAGCACCTCATAGACCGCAATAGCCACGGAATTTGACAGATTGAGGCTTCTTAGCTCGTTGCGCATCGGTATCCTGACACATGAATCGGGATTGTCATGCAGCAGTTCTTCGGGCAGTCCTGCATCCTCTCTGCCGAAAACGAGATAGGCGTTGTCGGGATATTGTGCATCGCTGTGAACGTGCCTTCCCTTTGTTGTGAAATAGTAGAAATGACCGTCAGGATTTTTTGTAAAAAATTCCTGTAAATTGTCATAATAAGTTATATCAAGCTTGTCCCAGTAGTCAAGACCTGCACGTTTCAGCTGTTTGTCAGTGACCTCGAAGCCGAGAGGACGGACAAGGTGCAGACGAGCGCCCGTAACAGCGCAGGTACGTGAGATATTGCCTGTATTCTGGGGAATCTGAGGCTCGACAAGAACAATGTTAAGATTTGACATTTTATCTCCTGTGAATACTGTTCAAAATTTGCGGAATACTGATATTGCCCGAAAAATCGGGTATAAGGAGTGAAAATATGGATATGAGAGCAATTGTTAAGGGAGCATCGGCAGGTGCGGCGGCAGGAATTGCCGTTTATGCGCTGATGTCGGCTGCTCCGTCGAAAAAAATGAGCATCAAAAAGGACGCAGGCAAGACGATAAAGGCGGCTGCGAACCTCATAGACGACGTAAAATCGCTGATTATGTAGTATCGCCCGTATTTCTTCTGTATTCGAGGAAGCTTTCGAGGATAATGACAGCGGCTACGGCATCGACCACATTTTTCCGCTTTTTGCCCCGTGTATTGGTGACATTCAGGTAGTTGTGCGCTGAAACTGTGGTGCATCTTTCGTCCCAGAGCTTAGTCGGTATACCCGTGAGTTTTTCAAGCTCCTGAGCGAAAAGGGTGCATTTTTCGCATCTTTCGCCGATAGTGCCGTTCATGTTTTTCGGATAGCCGACCACGATTTTCTCCGCCCTCTGCTCTTTTGCGAGGGCGGCAGTTTTTTCAATGCACAAATTGAAGTCCTTTTCGGCGATAACGGTCACGGGAGAGGCTATCATCTCGCTTTTTCCGCAGACAGCGATACCTGTACGTGCATCGCCGAAATCAACTGACATAATTATCATATTTTTACCTCTGTTTACTTGTAAAGTGCCTTGATACAGCAGTTATTCGGCGTAAAACCGAGACCTGTCTGCTTAAAGGCTTCTTCATCGCACATATCCACCCACTCACGGCCGCATTTGAGGAAAGAAACGCCGAGTTTCGAGAAAACCTTGTATTTTGATTCTCCCACGGTTGTTGTCTCGCACTCGACCGGAACGCCGTCGGGATAGCTTATGGAGATTGCATAATCCTCGACTTCAAGCGGCTTGGCAAGTTCAACGATGTGGTATCCAGCGTTGTCGAAATGAGCCTCCTGAGCATAGAGAACGTTTTTCAGGTCATCTGTGCGGACTTCGATTTTTACGGTCTGGTCGGGCGTTACGGAGTATGTTCCAACGGCGGCAAGAGTGCCTGCCTGATGAAAAACGTTGGCGGCAGTTGTAGCGTCACCTGTCTGGAGATAGACGAATGCACTGCCGATATTTCCCGCATCATAGCCGAGAACCTGCGAATAGCCCTCTGTAAGCGACAGTCCGATGACCGATTCAAGCGGAGTCTCATAGGAGATGTAGTAGCGTTCGTCGGCGACAGAGCTGTTGCGGACTATCCATGCACCGTTTTCGGCGGCAGGAATGGTGAAATTCTCTTTCGGGAAGTTGTCGTCAAAGCCGATAACGGTGACGAGGTGGCAGTAATCATAGGCATCAGGCTCATTATAGGTCAGTTTGCCGTCAAATTCGCCCTCACAGCCGTCAGTAACCGGCACACACGCAGTCAGACCGCCGTAAAGCCGCACAGCGTCCCTGATATCGCTGAGTGAATCGCTTTGGATATATTCGGCATCTTCGAGAACATAACTGCCGAAACCGTTTGAGACTGCGGAGATTATCATTTCGCTGTTTCCGCCTGCATCGAGGGGATCGATGTTCTCGTCAACGAAATAGCCGTCTTTTTTGTCGGTCTGGAAAACGGCATCGATGAGTTCATGCGGATCAATGCTGATAGTTTTACCATTACGGACTGCGGCGGCAGTTTCCATGGCTGAAGCGGCGGCGAAAGCCCAGCAAGTGCCGTGATCGTGCATCTGATTGGTGATTTTGACATCGTCAGCAATGCAGTAATAGTCAAGAGGCTCAAGTACGATCGGTTCGGTCTGAGGCTCGGTGACCAGTTCAGGCTTTGTCAACTTTGCAGTAGTGGTTTCTTCGGAAGAATCGGACTTTTTTGAGCCGAATTCAAGTTCTGTTCCGCCGATATTTATTGAACAGGCGGTCACGGAAAGCATAGCCGAAACGCAAAGCAGTGATGCAATAAATTTTTTTACCATGGCTTAACAGCTCCGATAATATCTTTTACCGAACCAATGCCCTTGCTGTCGAGGAATTCGTTCATTTCTTCAACAATTCTGACAGGAGCGAGAGGATCGGTGAAAATAGCCGCACCGACCTGAACAGCGCTTGCGCCAGCCATCATGAGTTCAATTGCATCACGTCCCGAGGAAACGCCTCCCATGCCGATAATCGGGATATTTACGGCATTTGCGACCTGCCATACCATGCGGACAGCGACAGGGAAAACCGCAGGGCCGCTCATTCCGCCGACATTGTTTCGGAGGACAGGTCTGCCCGTATTCACGTCAATTCTCATGCCGAGAATTGTGTTGATAAGGGAAACGGCGTCTGCACCAGCGGCTTCGACCGATTTAGCGATATCAGCGATGCTTGTGACATTCGGCGAAAGCTTGACAACGAGCGGCTTTTTGGTGGCATTGCGCACCTTTTTCGTGACCTCGGCAGCCATATCACAGCTTGTTCCGAAAGCCGCACCGCCCTGTTTTACGTTAGGGCAGGAGATGTTAAGTTCGATCATGTGAACGTCGGTCTCGTCAAGTTTAGCGGCAACTTCGGCGCATTCGTCAGGAGTAGAACCTGCGATATTGGCGAGAACAACGAGATTTTTCGTAAGAAGGTTCGGCAGTTCAGTGCTGATGAAGTGGTCTATTCCGGGATTCTGGAGACCGACGGAATTGAGCATGCCTGACGGTGTTTCGGCAATTCTCGGAGACGGATTGCCTGTCCTGAGATGGAGCGTAGTTCCTTTTGTGGCGATACCGCCGAGTTTTTCGAGCGGAAAAAGTTCCTCATACTCTCTGCCGTAGCCGAAAACGCCCGAGGCAGGAATAATTGGGTTTTTGAAGTCGATACCGCATAAATTTACAGATAAATCAGCCATTACCAGAGCACCTCCTGAGCATTGAAAACCGGGCCGTCCTTGCAGACGTGAGCGAAATATTCCTCGTCATTTCTGACGGTTTTGCAGGCGCATCCGAGACACGCACCGATACCGCAAGCCATGCGTTCTTCGAGTGATATTTCGCAGAAAATGTCCTTTTCCTTACAGATTGCGGCGATGCTTTTCAGCATGGGCATAGGGCCGCAGGCATAGACAGCATCTATCTTGTCCCTGTCGAGGAGACCGCCGAAAGGAGCGGTAACAAGGCCGTGATAGCCCGTAGAACCGTCGTCTGTGCAGAGAATAACGTCAGCGCCGGTCTTTCTGAAATCGTCCTGAAGAATAACAGCGGCGGCGTTTCTGAAACCGCTGATGACCGAGGCTTTTTCGCCGTAAACGCCGGCGAGAGGGAGCATGGGGGGAGTGCCGATGCCGCCTCCAATGAGGACAACACGCTGAGCATCGGGCTTAATAGTGAAGCCGCGGCCGAGAGGGGCGAGCATATCGATGAGGTCGCCCTTGTTGAGGTTTGCGATTTCGGCAGTACCCTGACCTCTTATCTCGAAAACGATGCGAATAGTGCCTTTATTTCGGTCGATTCCGCAGATAGAGACAGGTCTGCGGAGTGTGAATCCACCGATTCTGATGTGAACGAACTGACCGGGACAGGCGATAGCGGCAATTTCCGGACAGCTTATGACGAAACTGTATATATCACGGGCAATTGCCGATTTTTCGGCGATTATGTATTTGCCTTGAGTGTACTTCATGATGACCTCCGATTTATGATAAAATTATACACTTAATTATACCATATTTTCGGAATTTAATCAAGTGCTGAAATGAATTTTCGCTCGGCATTTATACAGCTTTTAAGAAATGTATTAATGAATTCCAATTATTGTGCAGATACACAAATTTTGCTGTTGAAAGATGTGCATTATCCTGATATCTTTTCTGATATTCTGCATATCGTAACTGATACCATGATACGTGTCAAAACTGATATCTACGTGATATCGCCGCTGATACCCATACATTATAAAGAAAATAATTAAAGAAAATGTTATTAAAGAAAGGCACACGAAAAGCCTGAAAGTAAAAATATTTGTTATTGCGAATAAGTCCATGAAACATAAAATTGTAAACTTTTTGTGAACTTTTTTCAATATTCAATGGGTTTGCATTGAAATCACACTGAATTCTGCCCCCTTATAGAAACACATGGAGGTGATTTTGTGGCTGCACCACAGATTGAAAACGGATTCACACGAATAGCGAATGAACTTATCGAGGCGGTTTGCAGGCTTGCAATATCGGGCGGAGAGATGAGAATATTATTTTACATAATCAGACGCACCTATGGATTTGGCTGTATTTCGGCAGAAATTACACGTTCCTCAATTGCGGAGGCTGTGTGCATGAACGAGGTTAACGTGTCCCGTGCCATAAGAAAACTGCGTGACGGCGGCATTATCGTTCAGCAGTTCAGCGGCAGAAACGGCAGGCAGATACTTGGTATTCAGAAGGACTATGATAAATGGTCGTATATGCATGATAAGCCGCAGAAAAATAGTCTGCCGAATGATGAAAATGTGCATGAGCGGAATAATGAGGCAGATGATGAACATGAAAATATGTCTGATAAGCAGAATAAATGCAATCCGCCCATTAATAAATCTGCCAATAAAAAGTATACTAAAATATCAAGAACGTCATACGGGCGGTACGGCAATGTCATGCTTTCGGCTGAGGAATATGGCGGTTTACTGCGTGATTATGGCGTTTCGCTGACCGAGGACTATATTCAGCGGCTTGATACACATATTCAGGCGCATGACAAGCATTATGCACGGCATGAACCAATATTAAGGCAGTGGCTTGAAAGGGACAAAGTTAAAAAAGGCAACGAGTTTGATGCTGATAAATATAATTTTGTTTTAAATCGATTCTGATTTTCAGGGCTGTGCTTTACAATCAGCCGAAAATGTGATATACTTATTGTTGTAATTGATATGTATGATTTTTTGCCGATTTTACGTTGTGTCAAAGCCGTTTGACATGGGATTTCATGTGGATTTCAAAGACTTTTTGCAAAAAATTTCCTCGATGTAAAAGCGGCTTGGTAGCAAAAATTTCTCCGCAATGCTATGATAATGCTGTCAGGAGAAATCCACAGGAGGTACATCATGGAAGTTGGAAATCAAATCAAAAAATTCCGCACGGCACAGAACTGGTCGCAGGAAACGCTTGCCGAGAAAGCATATGTCAGCCGCCAGACCGTTTCAAACTGGGAGAACGAAAAAAGTTACCCTGATATCCATAGTCTTGTGCTGTTGAGTACTATTTTTAACATTTCTCTTGACGAATTAATTAAAGGAGATGTTGAAGTTATGAAAAAGGAAATCAAAAAAGAAGATATTGGTACATTCAGCAAAATGAGCTGGATCTATACGCTGCTCTTACTTGTTATGATCGTGTCGCCATTACCGCTGATGAAGTATCTGAAAGTTGTCGGTGGTCTCATCTGGGCTGTGATAGTGGTAGTTTCAATAGCTTATGCGTTCAAAGTCGAGAAGTTCAAGAAACAGCACAATATCCAGACATATCGAGAAATAACAGCTTTCATGAACGGTCAGACACTTGATGAGATCGACGCTCACCGTGAGGAGGGTAAGCGCATCTATCAGAAAATTCTTGCGACTGTAATTAGTGGTGTTATTGGTTTTATAGTTTGTGTAATTATAGCTTGTTTCTTGTTTTGAGCAAGTCATCTGACGGCAGATTTGATTGATGCTGATACAGCGGAATTAACAATAAATTCTTCTGCTTATTCATGCGGCTGATTCAGGGCATAGGCGTTGACGTGTAAATATGCCTCATGACATAATATACAATAAACGGCAGAGTAATTGAACAAAATATAAAAAATGGGACGGTTAAAAACTGTCCCATTAATTTATTTATAATACGTATTACGTCAATTCTTTTTGAATTCCATGAACTCCTCGTAAGTTCCCTGACGGTCGATACAGCCGTCGGGAGTTATCTCAATTATGCGATTTGCCGTGGTTTGCAGTATCTCATGGTCGTGAGATGCAAGCAGAACTACGCCCTTGAAGTTCACAAGGCTGTTGTTGACTGCGGTGATGCTTTCGAGGTCGAGATGGTTAGTCGGGCGGTCGAGAAGCAGTACATTTGAACCGAAAAGCATCATGCGTGAGAACATACAGCGCACCTTTTCGCCGCCTGAAAGCACGTTTACAGGCTTGTACACGTCATCGCCGGAAAACAGCATCCTGCCGAGGAATCCACGCAGATAGGTCTCGGTCTCGTCCTTGACGGAGTACTGCCTTATCCAGTCGAGGATTGACAGCTCACAGCCGTTGAAATATGCCGAATTATCGACAGGCATATACGACGTCGTGACCGAAACGCCCCATTTGAAGCTGCCTTCGTCAGGCTGTTCCTCCTCCATGAGAATTTTGAAAAGCATGGTTATTGCCTGTTCGCTTTCGCCGATAAAAGCAACCTTGTCATTCCTGCCGAGGGTGAAACTTACGTTATTCAGCAATTTTACGCCGTCTACAGTCTTTGAAATGCCGTCAACCTGAAGGATATCCTTGCCGAGGTCACGATCCATGTCAAAGCCGATGAACGGATAGCGGCGGCTTGATGCAGGCAGTTCCTCAACGGTCAGCTTCTCAATGAGCTTACGTCTTGAAGTAGCCTGGTTGGATTTGGATTTATTGGCTGAAAATCGGGCAATAAAGTCTTTGAGTTCCTTGATTTTCTCCTCGTTCTTCTTGTTCTGCTGTTTGATCATTCGCTGAATAAGCTGACTTGATTCGTACCAAAATTCGTAATTTCCTACATACATCTTTATCTTGTTATAGTCGATATCAACGATGTGGGTGCAGACATTGTTCAGGAAGTGACGGTCGTGGGAAACAACGATGACCGTACCAAAGTATTCCGAGAGAAATTCCTCAAGCCAACGCACTGCATCGATGTCGAGGTGGTTTGTCGGCTCGTCAAGGAGAATTATGTCCGGATTGCCGAAAAGTGCCTGTGCCAAGAGAACTTTGACCTTTTCGTTACCCGAAAGCAGAGCCATTTGCGTATAGAGAATGTCCTCGGAAAGACCGAGTCCCTGAATGAGTTTCGAGGCATCTGATTCAGCCTCCCAGCCGTTGAGTTCTGCAAATTCAGCCTCAAGTTCCGAAGCCTTAACGCCGTCCTCCTCGGTGAAATCCTCCTTTGCGTAGAGAGCATCTTTTTCCTGCATTATCTCGTAAAGCCGGGCATTTCCCATGATTACCGTGTCAAGAACTGTATACTCGTCATAGGCGAAATGGTCCTGTTTGAGGACACTCAGACGCTCCTCCTTCGGCATAACGACTTCGCCCGATGCAGGTTCAAGCTCGCCGCAAAGAACACGGAGAAACGTGGATTTTCCTGCGCCGTTTGCGCCGATAACGCCGTAGCAGTTGCCGTTTGTGAATTTCAGGTTAACATTTTTAAAAAGTGTCGAGCCGCCGAACTGAACGCTGACATTTGTGACTGTTATCATAGTACCTCCAAAAAATCAGGCAATACCGCAGAAATTCACGGTGTTGCCCTTGATAAACCTATTATAGCATATTTTTTCGGATATGTAAAGCGGATTTTTATGCTGTCATACGGCACTTTATTGGCATTTTTGTACAAATCGGAAAAAAGTTTATTGTGCAACAGGATGAGAATCACATTCCTTCATGCATTTCGTCTGCGGTGTTGCCTTAAGCGGATGCAATCCTTATTACGATTATTATTGCTCCACCAACTAAATCTTGAATTTTTCTGCTTGTCCTGAAGAAGAAATTCTACGTCAGAAAACCTTGAAATACGTCAGTATTTCTGCGGCTTTCTTCCTTGACTTTCTTCTTCATTACTTCGTATAAAATATTCAAGACTTAATTGGCGGAGCAATAGAAAACGCCGAAGGCGCATACACCAGAGTCCAGAGAGGTGCAGACCTCTTTGGCAGAGAGTGTGCGTGGGGGACAGAGTCCCCCTGAAAACCGGTAAACCGAGCGCAGCAACGGTTTACGGACAGTTCACAGTTGTATCCCTCGGCTTGCCCGACAAAATAAATTTGTCTTTCACTATAATATTTGATTTAAATTGCCTTGCAGATACGCAAATCAAAGATTTGCTCCCTGCAAGTATGACAGAAAGAAGGCGGATAAATGAAAACACTGCTTGAAGAAATAATGAATGACAGCGCAGTTTCAGGCGAAAAACTCGGACTTTGCCTTATCTGCAATGACATTGAACTATACAAGCGTCAGAAAGGCATCAGTGACAGCTTTGACGGCGAAAATATCATAAGTCAGGAAGTGCTTGATGAACTTGTTTCACGTATTTCTGACGTTGAGGAGGCTGAAAAACTTGAATGTTTCGTACAGCTTCAGGCTTTTGTTCAAAGAGCACAGGCTATGGCTTTTGCATACAATCAACAGGCCTGGAACGGATGCAGCCGTCTGCTCATGTATATGGCTCAGGCTCAACAGGTAGAACACGCAAGAAAACTTATCGAAAATCTGCCGATAATCATGACCGAAACACAGTATCTTGAAATGCCGCCTCCGGGGGCATTGGCTAAACAGCGTGGATTTGCGCTTATTTCCAATGAGTTTCCGTGCCGCCCGAAATGCCTTACTGTTGAGGATTACTTCATACAGCCTGAAATTGACTGCTTTCAGGAGATGATGTGCCTTGAAAATATTGAGGCTATGAAGGCGAAAATATGCAGTTTCCGCACAGAACTGCTTGAAAACGGCATGAGGAGAAATCTTGCATACAACGAACTTTGCAGGCTTATCGCAGAACGCATAGGTCTTGACGGATTTAATGTTTTCAGCGTCGATGCCGAACAGCTGATAGAGCAGATACATGAAATGAATGAGAAACGTATCGCTTTCAGCGATGAAATTGCAGGAGAAGGAGATGAATTCAGCAACAAGAAGCGAATTCTTGAGGAAGTTTTCGAGATAATCGATACCGATGCTTTTTTCCCTTGCGCAGAAAATGTGGAAAAGGTAAGATGTATGCTTGACGATATAAGCATTTTCCGTACTTCACTTGATGCACTTGTGGATATTCTTTCAGAAAAAGGTGATGCCTGATGAAAAAGACACCATCTGCTATTGACGGAATATCACAGCCTATCGGAAGCATACTTAAAACCGATCTGCAAATCAATTCGGTTTCACGCAACAAATTCAGTATCATGAGACAGTCAAGCGCAACAAATAAGCTTGCTATGCTCAAAACTTCAAGTTCAAGTGCCGCTGACGGAAATGATATGCTGATTCTTGAAAACGGCAATCTTAGCGTTACTCTTGAAAATTTTTCACAGCTCGGCAATGGCCTGAAAGCTACTACTCACCGCCTTATCGATGCAATAATGATACGCTGTACAGAAACAGGCGCAAAGGAACAGACTGTATGTCTGCCGCTTGAAGAATATATGGATATGTGCGGACTGAAAAATATCAAGGAGACACGTAAACAGGTCAACGCCGAACTGAAAACTCTTTCAAATATGAAGCTGACGTTCTCCAAATCATCAAACCGTGAGCAGAGTTTTAACGGCATAAAGCTTTGTGATTCGGCAGTTATCAAGAATAATATGATATTTTTTGAGTTCAGCACAGAATTTTTCAGGGTATTGAAATATATGCCCGTAATGCCGTATCCGATGAAACTTTTCAGCCTCAATCACAAGAAAAATCCCAACAGCTACTATTTCCTGAAAAAAATCTCAGAGCATAAAAAAATGAATTACTTCAAGAAGAATGCCGATACCATAAGCGTCAGGACACTTCTTGAATGTACTCCCGAACTTCCGAAATATGATGATGTAATCTCTACCGACAGAGCCGTTGCAAGGCGTATTATCGAGCCTTTTGAGCGTGATCTCAATGAACTCGGCGACGTTTTCAGGTGGGAATACTGTCATACCAACGGCACGAAACTCCTTGACTATGAACTTGTCAATTTTGATTATCACGTTTTCTACGGGCTTATGGTCAGGGTGAAATGGAAGGAATATCCGGGATTACAGAAAAAAACTACAAGAAAGAAAGCGGGTGCAGGTTAAGTGCTATTGATAACATTTATACAAAGCAGTTCACTCAGTATGGTCACACTTCCGGACAAGAAGGAAGGACGCTATTTTATTGAATATTACATCAATGACGAACTACATAAGCTTGCTATTGACGGCAAGGAAAATCAGTGGGTGATCTCATCAGGGAGCGAGTGCCGCATCAAGGATGACAACGGCTATGCAGAATCACATAATATCGCTGATAATGACCTGTTTACCGTTGAGACCGCAGGTGAGGACTGCATAGTTCTTTCCGAGCCTGTCATTCAGCGTAAGTGTATGTACAAAAAGCTTTTCCTGAAAAATGCTGATTCGGAAATAAGCATAGGTCAGAAAAAAGACAATACTATTACTATCAGCAACCCGTATGTCTCAGGCAGACACGCTATTCTTTCACGCAGAAGCGGCGTATGGTCTGTTGAGGATATGGAGAGCCGCAACGGTACTTTCGTCAATAACAGGAGAATTAAGAATACTGTTCTCAGTGCAGGCGATACAGTATCGATATTAGGCTATAAATTCATTATCGGCAGTGATTTTATTGCTGCAAATATCTATGACGATGCAGTGAGATATGATGCAAACTGCTTTTTTGAAAAACCTGCATTCGTGCCGGCAATAGTTAAATCGTCAGCCGATAATAAAGCCGAAAAGCAGTATTTCTATCGTACCCTTAAACTTAATGAGAAAAAGCTGACCGAAAAGAAGATAACTCTTGAAGCTCCGCCTATGAAGGAGACAAAAAAGAATGATTCGGTTCTTCTGAAACTCGGCCCGTCGTTTACTATGTGTACAGGCTCGGTGCTTACGGCAGGCTATTCTGTACTTGCGGCTTATTACCGTGATACAAATATGTCATATGTCGTGCCGTCAATTATTATGGCAGGTACTATGATGCTTTCGGCAATGCTCTGGCCCTCGATACTGACGAAAAGTCAGCGCAAGCATGACAAGAAGAAAAATCAGGAACGCCTTGAAATGTACTCAGGCTATATCAGCAATGCCCGAAGTGAAATTGAACGCATAAAAAATGACGAATGTGACATCATGAACGAGATAAACTATCTCTCGGACAGATGCGCAGGTCTTGCTGTCGGAAACGGTACTCTGCCTGACAAATATCTCTGGTGCAGACATATCAGTGACGAGGATTTCATGAAGGTCTGTATTGGCAAGGGTGATACGGATGCACTTATCGACATAAAATATCCTGAAAAGAACCTTGCCTCGATGAATGACACTGTGTTTGAAAATCTCTATCAGCTTGTCAGCGAGGAACGCAAACTGAAAAATGTCAATATTCCGCTTTCACTTAAAGAAGGCTGTCTGTGCGGCTGTACAGGCGATAAAACGGCGGCTGAGGAATTCATCAGGGCACTGGTAGTTCAGCTGACCGCTCTTTACAGCTATGATGAACTGAAACTTGTGTTTATTTATAACAGCATCGATGAAGATGTATGGAACTATGTCAGATGGCTGCCGCACGTATGGGACGAGAGCAACACATTCAGATTTGTGGCATCAAGCAGTGAGGATATCAAGGAACTGTCCGTACAGCTTGAAAAGGAAGTCACTGAACGTGCTGAGGAGCATGAGACAAAGCGCCCTTATTACCTCATTATCACGGCTGACCGTGAACTGACGGAGCAGATGACATCTGTACAGCAGATACTCAAACGATACAAGGAAATACGTTTCAGCATGATTACTCTTTTCTATCAGCGCAACTACCTTGAATCGGATATAATTTTCGATTTCGAGAGCCGTGACAAAGCGTGTATGTTCAGGAGAATACGTCCTGACAAACAGAATCAGGAGAATAAGGAAAAGCAGAGTGCCGCCGAAACAAAGGATATTGTACAGCAGTTTGTGCCTGACAGAATTGACGGCAGACTGTTTGCGGACTATATCAACAGTATCTCAAATATCAAGCTTGATCTGTCATCAGAACGCAATAAACTGCCGAAAATGGTCACATTTCTGGAAATGTTCAGAGTGTCAAAGCCTGAGCATCTTAACTGCCTTACAAGATGGTCGGAGAATAATCCTTCCAAATCATTGCAGACACCTATCGGCGTAAATCAGGCAGGTGACAGCTTCTATATCGATCTTCATGAAAAATATCACGGCCCTCACGGTCTTATCGCAGGTACTACAGGTTCAGGCAAGAGCGAAAGTATCATAACATTCATTTTGTCTATTGCCGTCAATTTCAGTCCGGCTGAAGCTGCATTCCTTATAATCGACTATAAGGGCGGCGGTCTTGCTGATGCATTTGAAAGCATCGAGAGAACTGTCGAAAACGGCAGGGAAGTTGAACGTACAGTCAAGCTTCCGCATCTTGTGGGAACGCTTACAAACCTCGATGTTGCAACTATCGAGAGGTCGAGAATTTCTATTGAAAGTGAACTTAAACGCCGTCAGAGTATGTTCAAGGTGGCTCGTAAGGTATCGGGCGAAGGTACTATGGATATCTACAAGTATCAGCAGCTGCGCCGAAACGGCACTGACCTTGAAGCACTGCCGCATCTTTTCATTGTCTGCGATGAGTTTGCCGAACTGAAAACACAGCAGCCTGAGTTCATGGATTCGCTGGTCAGCACGGCACGTATCGGACGAAGCCTCGGCGTTCACCTAATACTTGCAACACAGAAGCCTGACAGCGTTGTAAGCCCGCAGATCTGGAGCAACTCCCGTTTCAAGATCTGTCTCAAGGTTCAGGATAAGGCTGACAGTACGGCTGTTATCCACTGTCCTGATGCGGCTGAGATAAAGACCACGGGACGTTTTTACCTGCAGGTCGGCTATAACGAGCAGTTCAGTCTCGGACAGTCCGCATGGTGCGGCGCTGACTATACAGGTGCTGACAGAAATAACGCCGAAAGAGAAAAATCAGCAGAACTTATCGGCAGTACAGGTACTGTTATCTGCGAAAAAACAATAAAAAACAGCAATAAATCAAAGGGTGAGCATACAGTTTCGGAGCTTGTTGCAGTAAGACAGTATCTTATCGATATTGCCCGTGACATTAAGGTAAGACCGCTCTGGCTGCTGCCTTTGCCGTCATTCATCAATATCAATAACTTATACAGTGAGTACAGCGGCGAACATGATAAATACTCAATTGAGCCTGTTATCGGCAAATGGGATGACCTCTATGAGCGCAAACAGGAAATAATGACAATTCCGTTTTCATCAAAGGGAAATGTATGCGTTTATGGTGTTCAGGGAAGCGGCAGCGATATGTTCTTCATAACGCTCATCTACTCGCTCATAAGCCGATATACCGCAGAAAAAGTCAATATATGCATACTCGATTTCGATTCTGGATACCTGAAAGTTTTCGAGAATGCGCCGCAGGTCAGCAGTGTTGTGCTTGCAGATGAAAATGAACTTGTAAAGCAGTTTATAGCAGAACTGAAAGCTGAAATTATCAGCCGCAACAGAATGTTTGCTCCATACGGCGGAGAATACAGCGAGTATTGCAGATTTTCAGGAAAATCAGTGCCAAATATCGTGCTGATGCTCAATAATTATTCGCTTTTCTCGGAGGAGTATGAGGACATACTATTCGACCTTGCGTATATTACCCGTGAAGGCTCAAAAGTCGGAGTATACACAGTTATCGGCTCACAGTCCATCAACGTGCATTCAAGAATAAAGCAGAATATCGGTCAGCATCTCATGCTGAGAATGAATGATAAGCTTGACTACAGTGCGGTTCTCGGACGAACAGAGGGTATTATCCCATCTGACTGCAAGGGCAGGGGACTTGTCCGCTACGGCGCTCATGTATATGAATTCCAGACCGCTGATATACTGCCGTTTGATCCTAATGCCGAGGATAGTACGTTCAGCGAGGCTGATGCTGATCCTACGGGAATCATCAATGAACTTTGCAGAAAGGCTGCA
The DNA here is from genome assembly GCA_045641105.1 of Ruminococcus sp. Lineage (GTDB taxonomy): Bacteria > Bacillota > Clostridia > Oscillospirales > Ruminococcaceae > Ruminococcus. Next base: position 21,858 of record JAZUGG010000013.1, read on the forward strand.
TCAGGCGGAAAGAAAAATGCTGCAAAACAGTTCGTAAAGCGATTTGAACAGCTTGACAGAAACAGGCTTCTTGAAGCGGCAGGCGGCATCACGTCAGTTCCTCTCGGTCAGATGGCTGACAGCACCGATATATGGACTGAGGACATGAAGAATGTCTATATCACGTTTGTTTCGTCAAAGTCAGAGAAGATGCTTTCGGATTATGCTGCATATATGGCGGATGCACTTTCAGCGGACAGCAGTGCTGATGTAATACTTATCGACACAAAATCAGAAATAACTCCGCCTTGTGATGCGAAATATGCTTATAAGAGCGGCTCTGAACTTGAAGAATGGCAGGCTGATTTCCAGCAGATGTATGTTGAGCGTGATCAGGCTCTTATCGAAAAAGAGGACAAATCGCTGATAATGCCTGATAATATCAATGACTTATACATTATTATAAACGGGTTCAGGGCTGTGGCAGACAGGAGTATGCTCTGCATGGCGAGATTTGTCGAGGCTATGCTGTACTGTGATATCCATAAGATACATTATGTCGTTCTTGATACTCCGGAGGAGATGCATGATCCGTGCGGCTGCTATGAGCGAATTATCGTTAGCGGTGACCAGCAGATAGATGTTCTTTCCTTTGACAATGCACATGATGAATGGTTCGCTGAACTCGGAATATGGCTTGGCGGAGGTTTCACAAGTCAGAATCTGTTTGAAGCTGACAATATGGATGACGCAAATTCAACAGACCAGACTGCTATTGTGGTGAAAAACAGCCATATATGCAGCAATCTTCTTAATATAGCGGGTGAACAGAATGGATAAGATATTAACAGAGGTTTACCTTCCTGCAAGCGGCAGAACATATGAGATATATCTGAGCGGCGATATGTATGTCTATGAGGCGGTTCAGCTCCTTACGGATATTCTTTCCGAAATTTCGGGCGGTTTCTTCTGCGGAAGCGGCTCTGATGTGCTCTGTGACCGTGAGGACGGTACAATTTATGCTTTTGATAAGAAATTGAGTGAACTCGGTATCAGAAATCATTCAAAACTTATGATAATGTAAAACAAGCGAACAGCTGTAACGGCGGTACTGATATAGAAGCTTTATGCTTATTATTGAGGGAAAACCTTCTGAAAAAGGGTTCTCCCCCGATAAAGAGTAAAAACTTCTATATGAGTATCGCCGCTATGGCTGTTCGTTTTATTGCTCCGCCAATTAAGTCTTGAATATTTTATGCGAAGTAATGAAGGAGAAAGTCAAGGAAGAAAGCCGCAGGAATACTTACGTATTTCAAGGTTTTCTGACGCAGAATTTCTTATTCAGGACAAGCAGAAAAATTCAAGATTTAGTTGGTGGAGCAATAATAATGATGAAAAAAGAGGGGTTAACCCACAGCATCGGGGTGGGCAGGGCACAGCCTGCAAGGTGGTGAAAAACAGCACAAAAATTTTTTTGTGCCGAAAAACAGGCGTTTATCTGATGTGAAATTTCTAAAATAACTAAAATATTAAGTGGTGCATTTTTGAAAAGGGGCATTTTTCATTTGTGGTATAATGTAGTTACAGATTTGAGATACGAACAAATCGAAAGTCAATTTAAAAAAGTGAATTTAATTAACAGGAGGTTTTTAAAATGGCAGGAAATACAAGAACACTTACTGCAGGTACCGATCAGTTAAGAACAATTGCAGCTAAAATGAGTTCAATTGGTACAGATTTCTTCAAGGAGTATGAGGCAATCTACAGTCTTTATGACAATGAGCTTTCAGAGGCATGGGTTGGTTCAGGCATTGATGCATTCAAGCAGAATGTAGAAACTATCAAGCCGAACTTCAAGAAACTCTATGACCTTATCAACGACTACAGCTCACAGCTTGTAAGCGCAGCAGACGCATATGACAGCCAGGAAAGCGATATCAAGGCTGCTACATCAAACATCACTTTTGAATAATAGAAAGGCGGATCATTATGGCAACTGAGAAAATTTTTGTTAGCTCTGATGAAATCAGAAACTGTGCAGCCCTTATTACAGGTCATGATACAAGAATCATGGAATTACTTGCTGACTTCGAGGCTGAAATGAGAAATGTTGAATCTGTATGGTCATCTGAAGCTTCAGATGAAATGAGAGATGCATTCAACGCTCTCAAGCCTTCATTTGATAAGTTCCACAGATACAACGAGAAGGTTTGCAATCACCTCAAGACTAATGTTGCTGAGGCAAGAGATACTCTCGATGCTGCTCTCAAGAGCAATGCTTCAAATCTCAGACGTACAATATAAGGTAATACCTGACAGACTGAATCCTGTTCCTCACAGGATTCAGAACCTGTCTTTACAATCCTTGTTCTCGATCTTGCAGTTATCAGGCATTTCAAAGGTTTGGAAGTCGGCTGACCTGATGCCTTTGATTTGCAGAAATGCTGACGGAATATCGGGCGCATGGCTTGTGAAGACAGGTTCTTATTTTGGAAGGAGGTTTATATGAATCGTTTCAAAAAATGTGTGAGTTTCTGTACAGCTGTCATGATGACGGTTGTTTTTACAGCTTCAATGTGCAGCTGTAGTTTACAGGAATTCTTTACGGGCGAAAAAAAGGATGACGGCGGCGGAACTGCCACAAATATGTCATCTGACGGCGAAATAACAAAGGCTGAATGGCTGGATATGGTAAATGAGGCATTCGGCATTCAGGCTGACGAAAATAAGGACGATATCGAAAATGCCAAGGAATGGGGACTTATCAAGGCTGATGAGGACATCGATCCAAACAGCAAGATAGATAAGGAATTTGCTGCAAGAACTCTCATGATGGCAGGCGGTTTCGTTGACGAAAATGCTACTGACGAGGAGATAATGCAGGCAGCAGAGCAGAACGGAATCCTCTCAGGCAGCGGCGAACTCAATCCGCAGGATGCCGCAGAATCACTGAATGAGGCTCATCACCAGTGGGCTAACCAGACCTTCGATTACCACGAGAATATCCAGTATCAGGAAGGCGTTCAGGACTTTTCACAGGTTTCTGAATCAAAGTCCATTGACCTTATCGAAAGCGAAAATAAGGTCATAATGCCTAACAGCTGCGCAGGTTCAATTCAGAAGGATACAGTTTTCATTCTTCCTCCTGATGAGAACAACAAAGACGGACTTGCTATGAAGGCTCTCAACGTTATCGATAACGGTGACGGTACTTCAACTATTATAAGCTGTCCTGCAACTCTTGAAGAAGTATATCAGGATCTCGAATTTTCAGGCGGATTTTCTCCGAATATCGACGATATTGAGCTTCTTGACGAGAATGCAAAGATCTCAAGAGGCAGCATACAGGATGTTTGCGAAAAGAGCGATGAACCATACGAAATAAGACAGCTTGGTTCTATCGGATATGACGAAGAACCTGAACTTCAGCAGCTTGCTTCACTCCCTGAATTTACCATTGAATATCCTATCAAGGCAAGCGACGAAGACAGCCACAGCGAAATTACGCTGTATGCAACATTCAGCGACATTCAGGTCAATGCTGATGTTGATCTTGACCTTCATCTGACAAAAGCTCCTGACATTGATGCCTATGTTTCACTTAACTATAAAGAAACATTCGGTGTAAGAGGTGGTTTCTCAGGCGAGGGCGAACAGGAGTTCCGTGATGCTTATCAGGGACTCAGTGATGCGGATATGGCTGCCGCTATGAACGGCGAGGCTTATGAGGCTGAACAGGAAGTAGCAAGAGTTCCTATTCAGATCTGCACAGGCGTATCCATTGACTTTGTAGTTTCATTTGTCGTAACAGCAAACGGTTACATTTCTTTCGAGATGTCCTATCAGCATACAAAGGGCTTCGAGATGCATAATACACATATCCAGACCATCAACGAGACTTCACCCGGAGATCCGACAGTTAAGCTTTCAGGTTCACTTGCATTCCTTTTCTCATTCAGCCTGAGATTACAGCTTGCACTTGTCAAGGATTCACTTATCAAGCTTGACCTGAGACTTGGTCCTGCATTTGACGGTGAACTCGCATTCTACAGCGATATGGCTTGTATAGATATTGCAATGTACTTCTCGGCGACACTGACGCTGAGTTTCCACAAGATAATACAAAAACTGCTGAACGATCCGCAGCTGTCGATAACGCTGTGCGGCAAGGATAATAAAGACCTGTCAGGCAGCTTCCACTGTGAGATAAGAGACGGAGGTTTCCACTGCGTTGACGAATGTACGCACGGTCAGAATACTACAACGACTGCTCCGGCAACTACACAGACGATACCGGAAGGCAAACTTGAACTTGCGACATCATATTTCTCGATGCCTGCGGGAGCAACGATAAATCTTTCAGTAAAAAGCAAGCCTTCAGATGTATCTGTTGATGAACTTGTATGGTCAAGCAGCAATACATCAAAACTTAAAGTTGACGGCAGCGGCAATGTAACTGCATTGGCTGAGGGTTCTGCGATCATCACAGTCAAGTCAAAGGACGGCAAGCATACATTCAGCTGTACGGTAACAATAACAAAGGGAAATACACAGGGCGTTTCCTTTGTTCCATTCAATATAACGGCTGCCGAGCCTGTTGCGGCATAAGGCAGCATAAAGGATGTGTTTCAATGAATAATGTCACAAGAGCTGATGTTGACGCTTTAAGGCGTGCAGCACACAGAATATCCGGAATTGCCGATAATTATCATGATGAATACACAAATATGTACAGAGTTATACATGACAGGCTTTCAGCAGCATGGATGGGTGCGGACAGCGATTCGTTCCAGGAAAATGTTGACAGCGTAAAGTATAAGTTCAAAGATATGTATGATATCATGAAGTCTTATTCGCAGTTCCTGTATGATACGGCTTCAAAATATGAAGAACAGATCAGAATGATGGAAGAAGCTGCAAGACAGCTCGAGTTCTGACATCATTCAGCACAATCAGGGGCAGAGATTTTCGTTAAAGATTTTCTCTGCCCTTTTTATTGATTTTTGACGGTGATATGTGGTATAATGCTTATATAATGGCAGAAAGATATTAACGGAGGTGCAGTATGGCAGTATTCTTTATCGCTGACACACATTTCGGTGACGATGCAATCATCCGCTATGAAAACAGACCTTTTGGCAGTGCGGATGAAATGGAAAAGAAAATAACCGAAAACTGGAACGGCATTGTTTCGGCAGATGACGAGGTTTTTCTTCTTGGTGATATCTCTGCATATGACAAGGAAAGAACAGCTGATATAATGAATCGGCTTAACGGCAGAAAATCGCTGATAATCGGCAACCATGACGTTCAGGACGAACAGTATTACTATGACTGTGGTTTTTCATTCGTCAGCCGCTATCCGATACTTTATCAGAATTACTGGCTTTTATCCCATGAGCCGCTGTATGTGAATACAAATATGCCCTATGCGAATATTTTCGGTCATGTTCATGCCTCACCGCTGTACGTAACTGTTTCGCCGCAGAGCTATTGTGTGAGCGTGGAGAGGATAAACTATACGCCGATTTCATTTGATGCCATAAAACAGGCGGTGAGAGAACAGGTCAGGGTGAGCACATGAAAAGAAGACTGAGACACCTGATGCGTGGTACAACGCAGAGAGAGGCACTTGAATTTTTTGATACCCTTGAAGCAGTTGAACCTGATTTTATGAAAGGCTTGTGGAAAGGAAGCGAACTGCCGAGCGGACATCCTATGGACGGACTTCTCACTCTTGTTCCGTGGTATGGAAAACGCTTTGTGAATGCAGAAAATGTGCATCCGCTTGTGATGATCGATAAGCAGAAACGGCTGTATTCAGTCAGTCCCGATTTGCTGATGAAATTTGCGGAGCTGTCTGCACATATAAAGAAACTGCCTGAGCTGAGAAATGCGCATATATTTGACAGTTTCCTTAAAATTTTCACAACGAAAAAATCAAAGGCAAGACTGCGTGAGGTGAAATTCAGAGGTGTGATGACGGCGGCGATGATATATGATAACCTGAAAATCATCGACGTTTTCCGCAAGGTCGATGACAATACAGTGCTTGGTGTCATGGATCTGAAAGGGAAAATGCACGGAACTTATTACTTTTTCGTTCTTAAAAGAAAATAATACAGGGCAATACTGCATAAAATTGTTTTTATAGTTTTGTGCAGTATTGCTCATATTTTTTGCCTGTAAAAGTTGAAATTATGTAAAATGTGTGCTATAATATTCATGTTGTATTATTGCGGAGAGGAGTGTGAAATGTAACGAAAAAATACAAGGGCAGTATAATGCTGCTTACGGCATCAATAATCTGGGGAACTGCTTTTGTGGCGCAAAGCGAGGGTATGAACTATGTCGAACCATTCACCTACAACGCATTGCGAACTTTGCTGGGCGGCTTTGTGCTTATACCGATAATTCTTGCATTCAAAACGGCTGAAAAGCGCAAAAATGCCCTGAAAACGCAGTATTCCATGAAAAGCACGGCTGTCGGCGGAATTTGCTGCGGAATATTCCTGTTTATTGCAAGTTCATTTCAGCAAGCCGGAATTGCCTATACGACCGCAGGAAAGGCGGGCTTCATTACAGCGCTGTACATTGTTTTAGTGCCGCTGATCGGGATATTTTTCCGCAGAAAAGTACCTGTGAGGATGTGGCTGTTTGTGGCAATTGCTGTGATCGGTTTCTGGCTATTGTGTATTAAGGAGAATTTTAGTATTTCCCGTGGCGATGTACTGGTGTTGATCTGTGCCGTGTTTTTTGCAGGACACATCATGGTCATTGACTATTTCAACAGCAAAAACACCGATGTCATGGTTATGGCGTGTGTCCAGTTTTTCACGGCAGGAATACTGATGACGGCAGGAATGTTTCTTTTTGAGAAGCCGTCTGCTGAAGGCATAATTTCAGCAAAATATACTATTCTGTATGCGGGAATCATGTCAAGCGGCGCAGCTTACACCTTGCAGATGATCGGACAGCGGCACACAGAACCAACTGTTGCAACTCTGCTGATGAGCCTTGAATCCGTGTTTGCGGCGCTTTCAGGATGGCTTATCCTGCATGAAAGGTTCAGTGTAAAGGAATTTACAGGCTGTATTCTTGTATTTGCAGCCGTTATTCTTGCACAGCTTTTCGGCAGCGAAAAAGATATGATGGGAGAAAAAGGGGAAAAAACCAATATGATTGGAGAAAAAGATGAAAAAGTATCTTAGTAAAATCATTTTTGCAGGTATAGTGCTCGTTTTCATTATATGCTGCCGGATCAATTCGCCTATGTCAGGTGCAATTGGTTCACTTTGGTCACTTCTTCCGCCTGTGGTGGCAATCGGACTTGCCCTTATCACGAAAGAAGTTTATTCTTCGCTGTTTATCGGCGTTATTACAGGCGGTGTGCTCTATGCCGCTTCAACATCTTCGGGATTTGAAGGTGTATTCAATGCCGTTGTCAAAGACGGACTTATCTCAAATCTTGCCGATTCATACAATGTCGGAATTCTCATATTCCTTGTAATACTTGGAATTATCGTCGTTCTGATGAACAAGGCAGGCGGCAGTAAGGCTTACGGTGAATGGGCAGCCGCTCATATCAAAACTCGTGCAGGTGCAAGTCTTGCAACATTTCTGCTGGGCGTTCTGATTTTCGTTGATGACTATTTCAACTGCCTTACAGTTGGCTCAGTTATGCGTCCTGTAACGGACAAGCACAATGTCTCACGTTCAAAACTTGCCTATCTGATAGACGCTACAGCCGCACCTGTATGCATTATAGCACCTATCTCATCATGGGCAGCCGCAGTCAGCGGTACTGTCGAGGGCGTAAACGGAATACAGCTTTTCATCAATACCATTCCTTACAACCTCTATGCGATACTCACACTTATCATGGTAATTTTCATTTCGCTGACCAATGTGGACTACGGCCCGATGAAAATTCATGAGAGAAATGCCGCAAAAGGCGACCTTTTCACCACAAGAAGCACTGTTTATGCAGAGGACGACAAGCCGAGCCATTCAAAGGGAAAAGTCATTGACCTTATTCTCCCTGTTGTAATACTTATTGTATCATGTGTACTTGGTATGATATATTCAGGAGGATTCTTTGACGGCGAAAAGTTTATTGATGCCTTTGCAAACTGCGATGCATCATTTGGTCTGTCACTCGGCTCACTTTTTGCACTTATTATTGTTATTATCTATTTCATGTGCCGCAAGGTACTCACATTTACAGAATGTATGGACTCGATTCCGGCAGGCTTCAAGCAGATGGTACCTGCAATTCTCATTCTCACATTTGCATGGACACTTAAAACTATGACTAACCTTCTTGAGGCAGGCCCGTTTGTTTCAGGAATCGTTGAGAGCGCTACTGCTATCAAGATACTGCTTCCGCTTATTCTTTTCGTGGTTGCACTCGGACTTTCATTTGCAACAGGTACATCATGGGGCACATTCGGCATACTTATTCCTATTGTTATCAGTGTATTTTCAGCTGATATCGCAAATGTCACAACAGTTGACAAGATACCTGAAATGGTTATTGTCTGCATTTCAGCCTGCCTTGCAGGTGCGGTATGCGGCGACCACTGCTCACCTATTTCGGATACCACGATAATGGCTTCAACAGGCGCACAGTGCGACCATGTAAATCACGTAACCACACAGCTTCCGTATGCATTGACTGTTGCAGGTGTTTGTGCTGTTGGATATATTATCTCAGGTTTTGTGCAGAATGTCTTTGTTGTGCTTGGAGTATCGATTCTCCTCATGATAGGCGTACTCATGGTCATCAAGATGCTTATGAGCAAATTGCCTGAGCCTGTTGCCGCAGCGCCAACAGAGCCGGTCAAGCCTGTGAAGATGAGAGATGCAAATAAGCCTTCTCTCAGCGGTAAGCGCAATCCAAATACATCAAAGAAAAAGCGTAAAAAATAAGTTTTGGGGAACTCTTTCGATGAGGAGTTCCCCATTATAATGAGGTGTGATGATGGAATACAGATTTTATGGATGTGAAAATGCAGATGTGCCGGCAGTAAACGAAAAATATCGAAAAATAGCCGATCCGAAGATACTCTATGATCTGCTTTCAGGGATATGGTGTGCGGATACCTGTGCGCCGAGACTGCGTGACAAATGGACTTGTGACAACAAAACTCTCGGTCAGTGTTCGATAACTGCGTTCCTTGCACAGGATATTTTCGGCGGCAAAGTGTACGGCATTCTCCGTCCAAACGGCAATTATCATTGCTATAACGTTGTCGGGGACTGCGTTTTTGATCTGACAAGTGAGCAGTTTGGCAGTGAAAAGTTGTCATATGCAGATAATCCTGAGCAGTTTCGTGATGTTCATTTTGCAAAAGAGGAGAAGCATCTGAGGTATGAATATCTGAAAAATGAACTTGAAAAACTTATAGCTGAGGAGTATACTGTGCTGAAAATTTATGATGATGACTATGGCTGTGAGGGCGTTCCTGATGACAGTGAACTTATGTGCAGTGTACTTGTCAGAAATGCTGACGGCGCAGAAAAATGGCTTAAAATAGCAGACAAATGGCTGACCGACAACAAAGTGACAGTCGGTTCTGTAATTCGGAGATGAGAATATGACAACTCGTGAAGAAGCATTGAAATACGGACTATCGCTGGAGGATACATATCAGGACGCTCCGTTTCATGATGAAAACTGGCAGATAGTACGCTATAAGTGCAATGACAAAGCTTTTTTATGGACATATGAGCGTGACGAAAAAATATGCATAAATTTAAAAGCACGCCAGGACAGACTGCTTTACTGGCGTGACCTGTATGCGGCTGTTTCGGCAGGATATCACCAGAATAAACAGCACTGGAACACCGTTGTTCTTGACGGAACTGTGCCTGATGATGTGGTAAAACTGATGATAGATGAAAGTTACCGACTTATTTCAGACAATCCCACAAAGCGTATATATGAGGCTGTGAAGCTTATTCCAAAGGGAAAAGTGGCAACATATGCGCAGATAGCTGAAATTGCAGGGAATCCACAAATGTGCCGTGCGGTGGGAAATGCTCTGCACAAAAATCCCGATCCTGAGCATATTCCGTGCTATCGTGTGGTAAATTCAAAGGGAGAGCTTTCAGGTTCATTTGCTTTCGGCGGTGATGAACGTCAAAAGGAACTGCTTGAAGCTGAAGGTGTTGAAATATGTGGAAAACGAGTCGATTTGGTGAAATATCAGTGGAAATATGTTAATATAAATGAAAATTCTGTTGAATATTGACATTTTTGTTTTTATGTGATATAATATAGAAAATCAATATATAAGGAGAGGTTTGAATATGAAAATTTCCAAACTTTCTTTGACAATTTATTGTATATTGATATCGTATATATTTTTGACAAGCTTTTATCTTATTATTTCCGCAGGAAAAAAGTCACCTGTTGAAACTGCCAGAGAACAGGCTGTTTCTGCACAGGAGGGCTGGACAGACGAGAACGGCGAAACAATAGAAAATCTGACTAAACTCAATCTTTTGGAAAATTCATCATCAGAAAAATTCAGCAGTATTTACTACACACTTCCACAAAATATCAGCATGGGACAGTCGTTTTGTCTGAGAGCAAAACACATCTACCTTGAAGTATATATTGATGGAAAATGCCTTTATTTTCAGGATCTGCCCGAAAATCGGCTCTATACCAATTCAATAGGCGCAAACTGGCTGCAAATTCCGCTTACTCCTGATTGTTCAGGCAAAACGCTGGAACTGCGCTATAAAATGTGCTATGATAATTCTTCGTGCGGCATAGATAATATCAGCATAAATACTGCGAAAAATAATGTGATAGTGATTATTTCAAATAAAATATCGGGATTTGTTACTTCTATTATTTTTACTGTGATCGGTGTTTTATTCATGTTTTTCGACATTCCGCTCAACCGTGGTACAGAGAAGCGTCATGAACTGCTTTATCTCGGACTTTTTTCTATGGGAATTGCCGGATACTGTCTTGTTGAAACACAGCTATTTCAGCTGTTTATCGGCAACGAACGGATAATGCATCTTTTGTCATGCTATTCGCTTATGATGATTCCGATTCCTGTTATTTTCTATATTAATGAATTTTTCGGGTTCAGACATAAGCATACCTGTTCGATCTATACCTATACTGTAGGTCTGATCGATCTTGCAATTATAATCATGAATTATGCTGATATTGCCGATTATCACGATACATTAACAATAATTAATCTTACTGCGGTAAGCGCAGCTGTACTTCTGATTTATACCATGCTCAGATATACGTTGAAAAATCTCAAGGATAAGAACAGAAGTATGATATATCCTGTTATTCGTATTATCGGTCTGGCTGCTCTTGCCATAACAGGTGTTATTGATATTATCCGTTTCTATTTCCTGAATGCTCAGGATCCTGCGGCATTTCTGCGTGTGGGCGTGCTTGTGTTCGTTATATGTTTCGGCCTTTCAACTATTGAACGTGCCCTCAATATGATAGGCGCACTTACAAAGGCTGAGATGATAACTAAACTTGCATATACTGATGTTCTGACTGATTCAGGCAACCGCACGGCTTATACCGAACGTCTTGATGATATTATCAAAAGCGGATTTGATGTCGGTATTGTTGCGCTTGATATCAATAATCTGAAAAAGGTCAACGATACTCTTGGTCATTCATGCGGCGACAAGCTTATAGCCGACAGCGCCGATATTATCAGGGAAGCCTTTAACGGCGAGTGTTACCGTATCGGCGGCGATGAATTCATGGTCATAGTTATTGAGGGAGACCTTGAAAAGAATTGCTGTGACGGCAAGGCAAAGCTTGTTGAACTGTGCAATAAATATAATGAAGACGAGAACAGAAAATTTGATATACACATTGCCTGCGGATATGCGCTTTTCAATAAGGAAACTCCGATGCATATAGCCTGTTCGCTGGCTGACCAGAGAATGTATGAAAACAAAAAGGCTATGAAAGCCGCTTTAAAACAGCCTGACTGGCGTGCTATTACAGAAAATAGGTAATTGGCATTTCTAAAAACCCCCTTCTTTCTGATTTGACATTTTTACCTGAAAATGGTATAATAATCGGAAAGAAGGGGGAATTTTATGTTAAACGATATTTTTCCGCATAAACTAAACAATCATTTCGACGAAACTGCCGTACCAGAGTCAGAGGATACTGTTCTGTGTTTCAGGGAAGGTGATGTGCTTGCCGCCGCAGACGACAATGTTCTGCGATATCCGAAAGTTTCGGATTTTGACAGTAATTCAGTATTTACATATCTTTTTTCTGTTGATGAGGAGAGATTTTTTCTGCTGAATGAGCCTGACAAAAATATGCTTTCCGGCTTTGAATACAGGAATCTGCGTGGTATGCGTGGAAAATATCCTCAGCAGAATCGTGAAATGTATGCGGCATACACAGGAAAACACATTGCAGACTGGTATCGTGATACAAAATTCTGCGGAAGATGCGGCGGAAAAATGTCACATTCTGAAACGGAAAGAGCCATGAAGTGTCCTGAATGCGGATATACAGCTTATCCACGTATTATGCCTGCAGTTATTGTTGGTATTCTCAACGGCGATAAGATACTTGCTACACGTTATCGTGTGGGTTACAAGCCGCTTGCTCTTGTTGCAGGTTTTGCCGAGATAGGTGAGACTATCGAAGAAACCGTTGAACGTGAAGTTATGGAGGAAACAGGGCTTCATGTCAAAAATATCCGCTACTACAAATCACAGCCGTGGGGGATAGCTAATGATCTTCTTTTCGGATTTTTCTGTGATGTTGACGGTGATGCATCAATAAAAATGGATGCAAATGAACTATCATATGCTGAATGGCTGAGCCGTGATGAACTTGAAGTACCTGCGGGGAACATCAGTCTGACAAACGAAATGATGAATGCATTTATAAATTCTGAAATGTAGGCATAAATAAGGCAATACTGTACCAAAACGTCAGAGATGTTTTGTGTAGTATTGCCTTCCCGTATTGTTGCCAATATCTTTTGTAAAACTAATTTTTTACCGAACTCCTTTACAAAAGATGTATTTTATAGTATAATATTCTTTATGGGGCATTTGCCCGAAATCATTTTTTTCGGAGGATTATTTATGTATATTACCTGTCTTGATCTTGAAGGTGTTCTCGTACCTGAAATATGGATCGCTTTTGCTGAAGCAAGCGGCATTCCTGAACTCAAAAAAACCACCCGTGACGAGCCTGATTACGACAAACTTATGAAATGGCGCATTGGCATTCTCAAAGAGCATGGTCTTGGTCTCAAAGAAATTCAGGATACTATTGCTAAAATCGAACCTTTGGAAGGTGCAAAGGCTTTCCTTGATGAACTTCGTTCTATCTGTCAGGTCATCATTATCAGCGATACATTTTCTCAGTTTGCTACTCCGCTTATGAAAAAGCTCGGCTGGCCTACTATTTTCTGCAATTCACTTGAAGTTGCTGATAACGGTGAGATAACAGGCTTCAAAATGCGCTGTGAACAGTCCAAACTGACAACGGTCAAGGCTCTCCAGTCTATCGGCTATGATACTATCGCAAGCGGCGACAGCTACAATGACCTCGGTATGATACAGGCAAGCAAGGCTGGTTTCCTGTTCAGAACTACTGATAAGATAAAGGCTGATTACCCTCAGTTCCCTGCATTTGAATCATATGACGAACTTTTGTCAGCTGTCAAAAATATAATCAAGTAATATAAGGGCACCTCTAAAAAAACCTTCTGAGAAAAAACAGCTATGCACAGCATCTGCTGCGTCAATCCCTCTCGTAGTGCGAAAGCACGCCTTCGAGGGCTTTCCTTGCACCTACTGTACCTATCTGTTTTTTCTTGCTCAAAACGGGTTTTTAGAGATGCCC
>JAZUGG010000014.1:0-13605 GCA_045641105.1 Ruminococcus sp.
GAATTTTTCTGCTTGTCCTGAAGAAGAAATTCTACGTCAGAAAACCTTGAAATACGTCAGTATTTCTGCGGCTTTCTTCCTTGACTTTCTTCTTCATTACTTCGTATAAAATATTCAAGACTTAATTGGCGGAGCAATAGTGAAGCAATATGAGAAAAAAGTTGCCCCTGTTCCCGCAGAATAACAGGGGCAAAAATATATTTCGGATGAGAGAAACAGGGGAAAGGATTATTCCTCAGCAGCTACTTCTTCAGCAACTGCTTCTGTTGTTTCCTCTACTGTCTCAGCAGCAGCAGCTTCTTCAGCAGCCTTGCGGAGGTGTGGAGGAAGTGGAGCGTTTTCGTCAAGCTCAGGCTTTACAGGCGGCTCTGGAGCAACAGGTGGCTCTGGCTTTGCAGGCGGCTCTGGAGCATCCTCTGGAGCAACAGGCGGCTCTGGCTTTGCAGGCGGCTCCGGAGCATCCTCTGGAGCAACAGGTGGCTCCGGCTTTGCAGGAGCTTCGATTTCAGCATCCTCAGATGGCTTTACAGGAGCAGCCGGCTTAACCTCATCAAGGTTAATGCTGTTCTTGCAGAAATCAAACCAGTCAGCCTTAGCACCGTCAGCGAAATCGAGAAGATCAAAGTCGAATGACTTCTTGATCATGTCCTTGATGTCGTGAATGCCAGCTTCCTTCTTAGGAGCAGCCGGGAGCTCAGCTTCTTCGATAGCTGTCTCGTCAGCATCAGCTGCAACATCTTCAGCAGCATCCTCTGCAGCTTCCTCAGTTGCTTCTTCCTTAACTTCTTCTGTAGCTTCTTCAGCAGCAGCTTCTGTAGTTTCTTCAACTATTTCTGTTGTAGCAACTGCAACTTCTTCTTCGTCATTCTTTGCTGCCTCAAGAGCTGCAAATGCTGTTGCACCTGTAGCAAGTGAAAGAACTGAGATAGCAGCGATTGTTGAGATAAACTTTTTTCTGTTGTTCATGGGTAAAGACTCCTTTTTATAAATTTTTTTCAGATTCCCGAATTTGTAAAGCGAGCGTAAACTTTACTTGATTCAGTTGTCTGAGGTTTGTTCAATGCATCTCTGCATTCTGTCTATAGGTTACGGAGGCTTTGACAGAAAAAAGGGGTATTTCTGAAAAAAATTCAGGAATTTTTTTCAAAAAAAGGAAATCAACGCTATATAGCCCAAAAGTCACATCAGAAATTTTGTAACAAAATAGTAAATATTACGTTATGTTATGTTAATTGACATTTTTCTATATGCTTTGTATAATATAGATATCGGCAAAAACGGACAAAGTTGTTAGACGTGTTTTGTGTGGTGTTGCCATAATACAAAACTAACATGAGGAGGAATATTATGGAAAAAGATAAGGAAAAATTCATATCACTGAAAAATCCTGCATTTATTTTTCTTGCCATAGCTATTACGATTCAGATTGTATTTCTGGGACGTAAAATTTATCTGTACAGTCAAGGACATGACTTTGTTCCCGACCTTACCAATAATAATGTAAATGTTATGCTGACACGTCCTGAAAACTGGCACAAAATAACATCCGGAGAACTTGAGCTTAAAAGCTACGATTTTGATATGATAGACGGCTCAACAGCTACTATTCCAATAACAGCAGAGCTTGCAAGACAGTTTTGTGATGCAAGTGATGATGAAATAGCCGGATACATTGATCACAATACCACCGGCACAGCTTATGAAAGTCTTATCACCGGCAAAAAATGCGGGAAAAAAGATTGTAGGAAAGAACTGATTTTTGTGACAGAGCCTTCCGAAGAAGAATTGCAAATGGCAGAAAAAAACGGCATCTCCCTTGATGTGAAGCCTGTTGCATATGACGGATTCGTTTTCATTACCCGTAAGGATAATCCCGTGGATAGTCTTACTGTTGAACAGGTAAAAGGAATATACAGCGGAGAGATCACAAACTGGAAAGAGGTCGGCGGAAAAGACAGCGAGATCATGGCGTTTCAGCGTGAACCAAATTCGGGAAGTCAGACTGCAATGGAACAGCTTGTCATGAAAGATGCACAGCTTATGGACGCTCCCGAATATATGTATAAAGACGGAATGGCTGAACTTATTGAACAAGTTGCCGCATATAACAATGAAGAAGGCAGCATTGGCTATACGTTCTATTATTATATAAATAATCTTTATCTCAATGATGATATCAAGGTGCTGAAAATCAACGGCATCACGCCTGACAATGAAAATCTGTTAAACGGGACATATCCCTTTAAATCGGCATATTATGCTGTAATGCGGGAAGGTCAGAATGGACTGCCGAAAGATATTCGTGACTATCTTCTTTCGGATAACGGACAGGAACTTATCAGCCTTGCAGGCTATTGTCCTCTGAGATGAAATGGGAGAATTTTATGGAGAATGATGAACTTTTCAAAAATGATGAAAACAGCGGACTGCATAACGATGATTTTTATGAGGCAGAACGGAAAAGAAGATTAAGCAGACAGCATGACTTAGAAGACTACGAAAAGGAAAAAAGAAGAAAAATGTGCAGATCTTCGGCATTTCTTTTATCCGTGATTTCACTGCTGATATTATACAAGACTTATGAAAAAGAAGATTACTTATGGCATCAGGGAGCTTTGTGGGGAACGCTTAAGTATTCAATAATACTTATAGCTGTGCTTGTTGCCGCAGCTGTAACTATTAAATTTTCGTGGAATAACAAAGAAGTATTTCTGGTATATATGTTCATACGTATGAGTATTGCAAGCCTTGTAATACTCTGGCTTGTAATATGCCTCTTTCCTGTTGGAATAATTCTGGCATTGCCGATATTCTTTATCTGGGTTTTTCCGGTTATAAATTATCTGATTAAATACTTTTGAGGCAGCCACGAATATAATGAAAAAAGCACTGAGCAAAACTCAGTGCTTTTTGGTATATTATGCTATTTTTTCAACAGTGAAGCCTTTTTCTTCAAGAAGATTGTCAACGCCGTCAACATCCGAATAGTGAGCAGCACCGACCATGAAGAATACGCTCTTGTCGCCCTTTATAAGTTCAGCGGCTCTGTCAGCCATGACCTTGTTTCTGTCGGTAAGGAGGATTTTCTTGTATTCAGCATAATCATCAAGAAGATCTTCAGGAAGTTCATCCATATCTTCCTCATCATCAAAAGAGATTTCTCCGTCGCCCTTAGACCATGGAGTATAGAGTTCACTGTAAGATTCAGCAAATCCTTCCATATCATCTATGTTGTCAATACCGTCGCTGATATAATAGTCAGCAAGATCGTCAGAATAAGCATTAAGAGCACCTGTCTGTGCTGAAAGTTCTTCAATGCTGATAACTTCCTTGCCGTCTTCCTGAGCTTTAGCGATGAAATAAGCATCTGTGCCGGATAATTCAAGGTTTTCCATTCTGTACATACAAACGCTTAAAATCTGATCAAGCCAGAAACCTGTGGTATACTGGTCAAGCATTTCTGAATATCCGCCGATACTTTCAAAATAGCCCTTTGCCTTATTGTATGTTTCCTCTGAAATATGGTCTTTAATAGTAGTACCGTCAGTATAAAGCAAAGCCTGAGTGAAAGCATTTGCAACAACTGCATCAGTTGTAAGCTTGGAAATATCATACTCAACAGCAACTGCATCACAGTTGTTATATATCTCAAGGATATTGTCAGGGTAATCCTTGACAGCTGTAGGAAGTGCATGGATAGTTCCCATGAGATACATGGTATTTCCGCTTTCAGGATCTGTGACCTTCCATAATGGTGGAGCAATTTCTGTTGAATCAATATAGTTCATTATATCAACAGTTTCACCGAATGGATTTGCCTCAGCGTTGGCATCAGTTCCTTCTGCCGTTGTTTCTTCTTCTGCATCTGTTGAGGTTTCTGTTGCTGCTTCGGTTGCAGCCTCGGTCGTTACAGTTTCAGATGACTGTTCTGACTCTGATTTTTTTTCTGAATCGCCGCATGATACAACTGTAAGTGACATTGCAGCTGCAAGAACTGCGATAAGGATTTTTCTGGTTTTCATAAAATAAGTTCCTTTCTGTATTCTTTATTTATAATGGTATTATAGCATTAAAAAGAATAACAGTCAAGTTAATTGTTAATAAATTGAAAAAACATTCGGCTGAATATATGCAAAAATAAGACGCAGTTATGCAAAAATTGCGCTTTTGTTAATATGATTATCGAATATGTGCGCTTTGCATATAATATGTTCCTGAAATTCGTTATGTTGACTAATTGGAATAATCATGATATAATGATTAAAGATTCTATTCTTGGAGGAAAAACATGATATTCAGAACACCTGATTACTACAGTAAATTCTGCTGTATTGCCGATAAATGCAGAGACAGCTGCTGTATCGGCTGGGAAATAGACATTGACAGCGAAATGTCTGACTATTATAATAATGTATGCGGTGAATTCGGCATGAGGCTGAGAGAAAATATTTCTGACAGCTGCTTTATACTTGATGAAAATGAACGCTGTCCGTTTCTTAACAGACGGAATCTGTGTGATATATACACTGAACTTGGTGAGGAACATCTCTGTCAGATATGCAGCGATCATCCGAGATATTTTGAGTGGTTTGACGGATTGAAGGAAGGCGGCATCGGAATGTGCTGTGAGGCGGCGGCAAGACTTATTTTAAGTGATGACTGTACGTTTTCTGAAACAGAAATTGCTGATGAGGAATGCAGTGAATATGATAATGAACTGTTTGAACTTCTTATGTCTGCAAGAACGGCTATAATTTCATTGCTGAATGAAAAAAACATCTGTGAGGCAATAAATTCTGCTGTGGATTTTGCCGACAAACTACAGTATAATATAGACAACAGCATATACAGCCTGCCTGAATTTTCAGATGCAGGATATGATAAAACGGCAGATATGAGTGGAATTCTCCATTATTATACAGGACTTGAACCTATTGACAAAGACTGGATACCTTATCTTGAAAAGTGTATCAATACAGATTGTTCCGGTATTTCACTAAACGCAGAGCATGAGAAATATCTGCGCAGAATTGCGGTTTATTTTGTTTTCCGCTATTTTATGAAGGGAACGTTTGACGGCGAAATATTGTCGAGGGTAAAGCTTATGGCAGTAAGTACGGCTGTTATTGCACATCTCTGGAAATGCATTTTTGCCGAAAATGTAGAATGTGGATTTGAGGAATGCTGTGAAATTGCAAGAAGGTACTCAAAGGAAATTGAATACTGCGAAGAAAATATTGAAATGTTGTCAGATGCTTTCTATACAGAGGATATTTTCATGGGAGGCAGAATATTTGAAATATGACAAAATGTGTTGACATTTGTAAGAATATATGATAAAATAGTGCTAAAGTTATATTGGAATAAGGGAGAAAATTATGGAAGATTACCAGTTTAGCGTTGACCTAGGCGGAATGATATCTATTCTTTCAGACCATTTGTACAGCAGTCCTGATGTATTTATCAGGGAACTTATCCAGAATGGCGCTGATGCGATAAGAATGAGGTCAGCCGCAGATCCTGATTTTAGTGATGGTGAGATCAATATTTCCACAGTTGAGGGTGAAAGTCTCACATTTACAGACAACGGTACAGGTCTTACCGAAGAGGAAATACATAAATTCGTTTCAGTTATCGGTCAGTCATCAAAGCGTAACGACGAAGGAAGCTTCATAGGAAAATTCGGTATCGGACTTTTGTCATGCTTTATTGTTACTGATGAGATAGTGCTTCGTTCACGCTCGGTGAAATCGCCTGAAAAAGCAGTGGAATGGCATGGATTTGCTGACGGAAGATATTCAGTAAAGGAAATCGAGAGCGATATGCCTGTCGGAACGGAAATATCATTCAAAGCTTTAAAGGGCTTCGAGAAGTATTTTTTGGGAGATTATCTTGAGGAAAGAGCAAGATATTTTGCTCTGCCGCTTAAATACCCTATATATGTTGAAAAAGGCGGCGGAGTACGTGTAAGGGCAAATGTGCTGTTTTCAGGAAATTATGCCAATTCACACAGTTTTGCTCTTGAAGCGGGAAAGCTTATTTTTGCAACAGATATGAATTTTGTTGACGTTATCCCGCTTGAATCGCCTACAGGACTTTTCAGCGGTTCTGCATATATTCTGCCATATACTGTATCTGCCGCAAATTCGGGAAAAAATCACAGAATATACCTGAAAAGCCTTCTTCTTACCGAGGACGGCGGCTCATTTCTGCCTGAATGGGCATTCTTTGTGAGATGCGTCATAAATACCAAAAAGCTCAGACCTACGGCTTCACGAGAGGACTTTTTCCATGACGAGATGCTTGAAAAGGCAAGGGCGGAGATATCCGACTGCATAGCCGATTACCTTGAAAGAATTTCACTTACAGATACGGCACTTCTTGAAAAGATATGTTCGCTTCATGGCGTTGCGCTTCAATCTGTGGCTTGTGATGATGAGCGAATATTCAATCTGTTCATGCCGTATTTCAAATTTGAGACAAGTTTCGGAATGGCAACAGGCAGAGATATCCTTGATTACAGGAATACGATTTTTTATACGTCAGACATGGACATTTTTCGACAGCTCAGACCAATTTTTGCCGAACAGGATATTATGCTCGTAAATACGGGATATGTCCATTCAAAGTCACTTCTGCTGTTTGCCGCAGAACTTGGTCTTGCAGATGTACAGCCGCTTCGTGAAAATATCATCGAGGAGAGTCTTAACGAATGTCCTGATGAGGAAAAATATGAGTTCATGATAAATATTTTCAATGAATCGCTTGCTGAATGTTCATGCCATGCGGTAATGAGGAGTTTTTCACCGCCTCAGCTTGCAAGCCTTTTCAGTCCGAATGCTGATGTTGAACTTAAGCATGATATTGAGCGTTCAAAGGAAAAGGGTGACAGCTTGTTTGCGGATATGCTTGATGCTTTTGACAGCGAAATTGATGAAGATGCATCTGCTGTCCTTTACCTCAACTGCAATAACGATCTGATAAACAGGCTCAACGGCGTTGAAGACATTGAAAAGCTGACATCATTTGCAAAAATCCTGTATGTACAGTCTCTTATTGCAGGAGGTTTTCCTGTTTATTCAAGCGATATGGGCATAATGAATGATAATCTTATTAAACTTATAGAATGGGGGATATGACTATGTACGATGAAGAATATTTGCATTCACTGCCGCATGGAGAGGAACGTCTCAATTACATGAAAAAATGCATTTCCGAGGCAGACAAGGAAAAAAATATCTCTTTAATGCTTGAACTGCGTTACAGATATATAGAAGAATCTGTTTTTCATGATGATTGTTTCAAGGCAATAATTATTTTCCCTGAGTTTATGAAGCTTTTTGAAGAAAATCCGGGGGAATTTGATAATTATTATTTTATGATCGCATTCAAATGGATAATTCAGGATTCCAATCAGTATTATCAGGTAAGTGTTGAACAGCTTGACAGTTATTTTGAACGTTTTAAGGAGTATATCAATAAATTCGGATATTCACTCAGAACATATTATCTGAAAATAGCTCAGGCATATGTGGATATTGACAGTAAAAAAGCCTTTGAAGCATTTAAGCTTTTTGAGAATTATGAGCGAACACGTCTGAGTGACTGCAAGGCGTGTGAAATGAATGCAAAAGTTGAGCATGAAGTGAAGTTCGGCTCGGAAGAAAAGGCAGTTGCAATGCTCAACAATATGCTTGATAAAAATATGAAATGCAGTGAAGTGCCGCAGGGGGCATACGGCGAATTTGTCGATGCATTCACAAAGCGTGGCATATATGATGAAGCCGAGCATTATGCAAACGTTCTCATGCCGATGGTAAAGGGCGAGGAGATAAACTTCATGAAGGAAGTCTCGTCCGTGCTCATTCTGAAATCAAAAACTGACATAAACTATGCTATTGACCTTTTCAGCAGATGTGCAGGCAAATTCAGCGGTGTTAAAAATCCATATCTGAAATTTCACTTTGCAAAGGCTTCATATCTGCTTTTCAGTGAGATAGCAAAGACAGATACAAATGAAGTATATCTTCGTCTGCCGTCTGATTTTGAAAAGCATAGTGCTGACGGAAATTATTCTGTAGCCGAAATGAGAGACTTTTTCTATAATACAGCTAAGGATATCGCAGAAAAGTTTGATGCACGAAACGGCAATGATTTCTTTGCTCAGGAGCTTGCATATAAATATCCTGATTCACCTGAGAAAAAGATAGTGCTTTTCCCTCACGGAGCTGTAGAACCTTTGCCGCCTGAGATAGGAATACTTTTCAAAGATGAAGAAGATATGCCGTCACCTGAAGAATTTGTCCCCAAGGCTGAGGAATTGTTCGGATACAGAAATTCTCAGTTACAGATGGTGAAGGATTCACCTGTGCTTTTCTATTCTGCCGAATCAGATGAAGGTGCAGTCAGATACCGCATTATATATACGGAAAAGTTTGACATTTCATCATTCAAAAAGGACGCAGGTCTGGCTGAGGATATAGATGAACAGCTTGAAGAATATAAGGGAATGGTCGTTATCATGCCGGATGTCATTAACAGTGACCGTTTTCAGGAAGTATACAATACACTCAGATTTGCTGAAATGCTTGATAAAGGCGGCTCTCCGGCCGTACTTCTGCTCTCAATTGAAAGGATAATGCCTAAGTCGTGGCTTTCTATGACAGTAAAAAGCAAGACTCCTCCAACTACAGAAAATTGTATTGGTTTAAGAATATTTCACTCCGCATTTGAAGAAGAAAAATATGATATAGTATCATACGGACTTTCGGTTTTTGGTTCCCGTGAACTTATTGTTACATCCGCCGGCGAGGAAGATATTGGTTACTGTGCCGGAATACTTAATAAGCTTTGTGAGGATATTATGGTTCAGCGCCTTCCTGATGAGGGAGTGAGCATGGGGTCAGGCATTGTTTATGATGACAGGGCTTATGTACGTTTTACGTGGGAAAAAGTGCTTGTTCCGGATAATGATGTTCCGTTTGCAGAGCCGATACTCTATTTCTCTGCATCCGATCAGGCAAATAAAAAGGGATACAGACTGCCTGAGCTTACAGATGAGCAACTGAGCAAAACCAGAACACGTAAGCATGGCACGATAATAGATTATGACGAGCAGAGGGCAAAAGAACTTTTCCCGTATGCGCTTGAATATTTCAGGAACAATACCTGCAAGCTGGCTGTTGGTGTGAATATGACGGCTTTGGATGAGGACGGAGATGAGATAGAATCCTTTGCATATGCAGAACTGGATGAAAGCGGCAGCCGTGGAGAGATATTTTCAATAGGCGATGATGTGGCAAATATCAAAATAGGTGATGATATTGATATCGAGCCTGAGAACGTCTTTAATTTTCTTATTAGTATAAACGACGAAGAATACGGTGCCGATGAGCTTTATATGCTGATTGATTTCTGATAAATAAAAAGAAACAGGAACCTAAGTGCTCCTGTTTCTTTTTGTAAAATGTTTTTTTATTTTTAATGTTTCAAGATTTTTTTATGCTTTTATGGGTTGACATATATTAAAAAAAATGGTAAAATTAAGAGTACATAAAATTTAATAACTTATAGTAGGCCACGTCGGAAAATTATATCCCATAAGTCGCCAAGAAAATCAAACATCAGCTTCACTCCTTTCTAAATAAATCATCCAGTTTCTTAATTATATCATACATTTGTGGAAAATGCAATAAAAAAGCAAAAAAAGTTAGTTATTAAATCAATGAACTGTTAATGTTGCGTATATTAACAATGAAGGGTGGTTTTTGATGAGAATAGCCATATGTGATGATTGCAGAATAATGCACAATGAACTGAAAAGATGTCTTGAAAGATATGGTGCTTTAAGAAATATTGATATGGTTTATGATGATTATCTGAGCGGTTCTGAACTGCTTGCCTGCAATATGGAATATGACATTATTTTTATGGACTATCAGATGGATGGAATTGACGGAATCGAAACAGCAAGAAAGCTGAAACAAAGAAAAGACAAGGCTATGATTATTTTTCTCACAAGCTTTGAACACGTTGTTTTTCAGGCATTTGAAGTTAATGCATTCAGATTTCTTCTTAAACCGATAGATATGGAGAAACTTACTGCGGCGCTTGACGATTATATTGAGGATATGCAGGATGATGACTATATCTTTATCCAGACTGATGAGGGACATTTAAGAATATGCGCAGATGACATAATTTATGCCGAGGCAAGCAATAAATACTGCTATATCAGAACTGTTGATGAAGATATAATGTATAAGAACACTCTTTCTGATTTTGAAAAGCTTGTTCCGCCTGATAGATTTTTCAGGAGCCACCGCTCATATCTTGTTGGATTCAGACATATAATTTCACATACAACAACCGATATACTGTTTGACAATCAGGAAAAGGCGATTATCAGCAAGCTGAAGCTTACGCCTTTCAAAAAAGCTTTTACTGATTATGTAAAACGATATAATTTAACGAGGCGGTAAAGATGATAGGATATATTTGTCTTATAGGGATCAATTTCCTTACCGTTTGGTTAATAATGAAAATACTGTGCATAGTTTTGAAAATTAGACCGCAATGCAGCAAGGTCGTGACATTCCTTTTGCTGGTATTTATGGCTGCTATTCCTTTTTTTGCAAGTTTGCCTACTGCAAAAATGCCTAAACCAATAAAATTATTGATTGTTTTCCTTTATCTGTCGGGAAAGTTCATACTGTTTTCAATTATATTTAAACGTATTGACCTGAAATTCCTCTATGTCAGCATTTTATCAATTATGGCTCAGTCGTATTACCTGACCATTTCACTTTTGGTATTTAAAGGTATTATGGCTAATGTATTTCAATATTCTCTGGAAACGTTTATTATGCTCGGAATTTGGCTGTATATCAGAAAACCCGAGATTTCAATTATTGTTTCAGAAAATGTCAGAAAGATACCGGTAAGAGTTTATATCGGTATTCTGCTGTTTTTATCACTCATGAGCCTTATGATAAAAGCGGCTGTTCAGAATGATATCAATTATGTAGTCAAATTCATTGCTGTTCCTGTAATAGTGCTTGTTGTATATATTGTATTGAGTGTTATGAAGATAAGCGTATCGGATAAGGAACATGAACAGATTGCAGAACTGCTTGAAAAACAGCTTGACAGTCAGGCAGAATATTACCGCAAGATAAACCGAATTTATGGCGAACTCAGAAGTTTCCGACATGATTTCAAAAATCATCTCATATGCCTGCGAGGTTTGATTGCTGAAGATAAAACAGATGAAGCGCTCGAGTATATGAACGGCATTGAGGATATGAGTTATACCGAAAAGCGTAACTATGATACCGGAAATATTATAGCTGACGCTCTGCTGAATGACAAATCAGAAAAGGCAGAGAGGATAAACACACATCTTGTTTTCAGCGGCTATATTCCGACAATGGGAATATCCAGCGTAGATTTGTGCACACTGCTTTCAAATGCGATAGACAATGCGATAGATGCCTGTGAAAAAGACAAGACAATGCGTTATAAGAAGATAAAAATAA
This sequence comes from Ruminococcus sp., assembly GCA_045641105.1. GTDB lineage: Bacteria > Bacillota > Clostridia > Oscillospirales > Ruminococcaceae > Ruminococcus. The sequence continues at coordinate 11,538 of JAZUGG010000014.1, forward strand.
ATTCCGACTTTAAACAGGGATACTTCTTTTTCAGTGTTGAAAATCCGATTTTTGAACAGGTTCACATAAATAAGAAAAATAACATCGATACTACCAAAGATAACAAGAATATTCATGGATTCGGACTTGCAAATATTGTTAAAGTTACGGAAAAATACCATGGTGACACAAAATTAAGCGCAACTGATGATAAATTTACTTTAGAGTCTCAGCTGCTTCTTGATATGAGTATATAAGAGCATTTCTTTTGAAGTGCTCTTTTTTGAGTACAAAACAATACCGCACAGCCCGAAAACGGTTCTGTGCGGTATTGGAAGTGAAAAATAAGGAATTATTGGGGAAAGCTTATTAAGTGCCGTATACAATATACGGAAATTACAGGATATTGTAATTGATACCTATATAGATATCTACAATACAACTGTTTATATTATCATTATCAAGACGGACAATGCTGTAATACGGCATCGTAACGACCTGATATGCATTTTTTTTAATATAGTCCATAAGTTTTTTTTCAGTTTTCTCAATGTCCATGTAATTACCTTCATGACGAATGGTAACAGCATGCAGCAGCTTGAAAATAGGCTTATAAGTATATTCACTTCTGCTTTCAAGAGCCTCACTTACCGGAACGAGAACTTCAAAATTCTTATCTTTTTCATTGTCAATCTTTTTCAGCATGACATTGCCTGTAAGGTCTACACCCAAAGCACGGATGCTTCTGTTAAGGTGACTTGTTATTTCAGGAATTTTTTTTAACGGAAGAAATGTTTCATATGAAATTACATTATACAGAAATAAAGATTGATGTTCAAGAATCTGCATTTTAATGCCTCCGTTATTTCCTTTCGTTGTATTTGCCTTGACCTTATGTATTTATTATAGTGACTATTTTGGTTTCTGACAAGCATTTTGGAGTGAATGATACGTGTGAGTGAGTGAATGGAATAAATGATATTTTATTCAGAATAAACGGTACACTGCCTTAAAAATGAAAAGCTGAGATGATATGAACAAAATATTTTCCTTCGATTGATGCATATGCACAATACGTTTCCATATTTTTATATTTAATATGTGTTTTATACTTGAAAAATAAAGTGCTTTGTGCTATAATAAATATAGGGCATCTCTAAAAAACCATTTTGAGTAAGAAAAAACAGATAGGTACAGTAGATGCAAGAAAAGCCATTGAAGGCGTGCTTTCGCACTACGAGAGGGCTTGACGCAGCAGATGCTGTGCATAGCTGCTTTTTCTCAGAAGGGGTTTTTAGAGGTGCCCTATAGATTATTGCTTTGATGACCGAATAAAGATAAGTGACAAGTTTTTTAGTCAGCAATAACAAATCGAAATATTATTTTTAAAATAAGGAGATCAACAGTCATGGAAAGAGTATGCAAATTTTTAAAGGATGCCGAAACATATTATCTTGCAACAGTTGATGGAGATCAGCCAAGAGTACGTCCCTTTGGCACAGCAAATATTTTTGAAGGCAGACTTTATATACAGACCGGCAAGTCAAAATCAGTATCCAAACAGCTTCTTGCAAATCCAAAAGCTGAGATATGCGCATTTAAAGACGGTGTATGGCTCAGAATTGCAGGCGAACTTATAGAGGATGACAGAGTTGAAGCAAGAAAGGCTATGCTTGATGCATATCCGCATCTGCGTTCTATGTATGATGAGAATGACGGAAATACACAGGCTTTCTATTTCCGCAATGCAACAGCAACATTCAGTTCGTTTACAGCTGCACCTGAAACAGTGGAATTTTAAGGCAAAAACGCACAAAGCATGTTTGACAGCGTTGTGCGTTTTTTCAAAGTAAGTTCTGTTGCCGTGGAGTCAGTAAATCATTTATTGACAATTTTATATAAAAACGATATACCAAATATAGCACTATTTATATAGGGCATCTCTAATAACCCGTTTTGAGTAAGAAAAAGCAGATAGGTACAGTAGATGCAAGAAAAGCCATCGAAGGCGTGCTTTCGCACTACGAGAGGGCTTGACGCAGCAGATGCTGTGCATAGCTGATTTTTCTCAGAAGGGGTTTTTTAGAGG